>JADJWO010000009.1 GCA_016716325.1 Nitrosomonadales bacterium | reverse complement strand
GGTGATGGATTGCGTCGAGAAACCGCTGATCGAGATGGTGCTGGAGCATGTCGGCGGCAACCAGACGCGCGCAGCCGAGATGCTCGGCATCAACCGCAACACCCTGCGCAAGAAGAAGATGCTGCAACACGGCATCGTTTAATCCCATTCCGCGCAGCGGTTCGTCCGCTCCCTCGCCGCTTGCGGGAGAGGGAAGTTAAGGAAGAGGGAAAAGATTTTTATTTAATCGGGAATCATCATGGCCATCACCCAAGCACTCCATCAGCGTCTCCGACAAATCCGGCGTCCTCCGATTCGCCAAAGGCCTGCACGCCCTCGGCGTCAAGCTGCTTTCTCCACCGGCGGCACTGCCAAGCTGCTCGCCGACAACGGCGTGCCCTGCACCGAAGTCGCCGACTACACCGGCTTCCCGAGATGCTCGATGGCCGTGTGAAGACCCTGCAACCGAAAGTGCACGCCGGCATCCTCGCGCGTCGCGACCTGCCCGAGCACGTCGCCACGTTGGCCAAGCACGAGATCCCCACCATCGACCTGGTGGTGGTCAACCTCTACCCCTTCGCCGCCACCGTCGCCAAGCCCGGCTGCACGCTGGAAGACGCCATCGAGAACATCGACATCGGCGGCCCGACCATGGTGCGTTCCGCCGCCAAGAACCACGCGCACGTCGCCATCGTCACCGACCCGGTCGACTACGCCGACGTGCTGGCCGAGATGCAAACCAACAACTGCAGCGTGTCCGACGCCACCCGTTTCGACCTGGCGAAAAAAGCCTTCTCGCACACCGCCGCCTACGACAGCATGATCAGCAACTACCTCACCGCCATCAACAGCGACGGTAGCAAGCAAGCCTTCCCCGCGCAGATCAACTTCAACTTCGCCAAAGTGCAGGACATGCCTTACGGCGAGAACCCGCACCAGAGCGCCGCGTTCTATCGGGACCTCATCGCCGTGCCCGGCGGCATCGCCGACTACGCACACGGGTGCAGGGCAAGGAACTGTCCTACAACAACATCGGCGATTCCGATGCGGCATGGGAATGCGTCAAGACCTTCGACCAGCCCGCCTGCGTCATCGTCAAGCACGCCAACCCCTGCGGCGTCGCCGTCGCCGACAGCGCGCTGAGCGCCTACAAGCTGGCCTACGCCACCGACACCACCTCCGCGTTCGGCGGCATCATCGCCTTCAACCGCGAGCTGGACGAAGCCACCGCCGCGCAGATCACCGCCAACCAGTTCGTTGAAGTCATCATCGCGCCGAGCGCCACCGAAGCCGCACTCAAAGTCACCGCCGCCAAGCAGAACGTGCGCGTGCTCACCGTGCCGCTCTCCAACGCGCACAACCAGTGGGACGTAAAGCGCGTCTCCGGCGGTCTGCTCGTGCAAAGTCCGGACGCACTCAATGTCGGCCCGCAACACCTCAAGGTCGCCACCAAGCTGCAACCCACCGCAGAACAGATGACCGACCTGCTGTTCGCATGGCGCGTCGCCAAATACGTGAAGTCCAACGCCATCGTGTTCTGCAAAGGCGGTCAGACACTGGGCGTCGGCGCAGGCCAGATGAGCCGCGTGGACAGCACCAAGATCGCCAGCATCAAGGCACAGCACGCAGGACTGAGCCTCGCCGGCTCCGTGGTC
The DNA here is from genome assembly GCA_016716325.1 of Nitrosomonadales bacterium. NCBI lineage: Bacteria > Pseudomonadati > Pseudomonadota > Betaproteobacteria > Nitrosomonadales > Nitrosomonadales bacterium. Next base: position 20,238 of record JADJWO010000009.1, on the reverse strand, counting down.
GCCTCCGATGCCTTCTTCCGTTCCGTGACGGCATCGACGTGCTGGCCCAAGCCGGTGCCAAAGCCGTCATCCAGCCGGGGGGTTCCATGCGCGACGAAGAAGTCATCGCTGCTGCCGACGAGTTGGGCCTGGCGATGGTGTTCACTGGCCACCGTCACTTCCGCCACTAAGTCAGTCGCGCCTGGCGCTCTGCCTCGTCATTCCCGCGCAAGCGGGAATCCAGCGAGAATGAGCGCCCTGCGCAGCAGACAAGAATGGTTTGCCCCGCTGAGCGGGTTTTGTTCAATCATCTGGATTCCCGCTTGCGCGGGAATGACAACAAGGGTGTCATCATGAAGATTCTGGTCATCGGTTCCGGCGGTCGCGAGCACGCACTCGCCTGGCGTCTGGCGCAGGGTGTGAAAGTGCAGAAGATCTACGTCGCGCCGGGTAACGCGGGCACCGCGCTCGAAGAAGGTGTGGAGAACATCAACATCACCGCCATCCCAGAGCTGCTCGAGTTCGCCAAGAACAACGACATCTACATGACCGTGGTCGGCCCCGAAGCGCCGCTGGCCGCAGGCGTGGTCGATGTGTTCCGCGCCGCAGGGCTGAAGATATTCGGCCCCACCCAGGCCGTCGCGTAGCTCGAATCCTCCAAGGATTTCGCCAAGCGCTTCATGGCGCGCCACAACATCCCCACCGCGTTCTTCGAAACGTTCAGCGACATCGCGCATGCAAAAGCCTATGTCAAGAAACACGGCGCACCCATCGTCATCAAGGCCGACGGCCTCGCCGCGGGCAAGGGTGTCGTGGCCATGAGCCAGCAGGAAGCGTTCGACGCCATCGACATGATGCTGTCCGACAACAAGCTGGGCGATGCCGGTGCGCGTGGTGATCGAAGAATTTCCTCGAAGGCGAAGAAGCCAGCTTCATCGTCATGGTGGACGGCAAGAACGTCTTGGCCATGGCCAGCAGCCAAGATCACAAGCGCCTGCTCGACGGCGACCAGGGCCCCAACACCGGCGGCATGGGCGCGTACTCCCCCGCGCCCGTCGTCACGCCCGGCATCCACGCCAAGGCCCTGCGCGAAGTCATCATGCCCGTGGTACGCGGCATGGAAGCCGAGGGACATGTCTACACCGGATTCCTCTACGCCGGCCTGATGATCTCGCCGGACGGCGGATTGAAAGTGCTGGAATTCAACTGCCGCATGGGCGACCCCGAGACCCAGCCGATCATGCTGCGCTTGAAGAGCGATTTAGCCGCCATCGTCGAGCATGCCATCGCCGGAACGCTGGACAAGGTCGAAGCCGAATGGGATCGCCGCACCGCGCTCGGCGTGGTGATGGCTGCCGCCAACTATCCCGACACCCCGCGCAAGGGCGATGTCATCGAAGGCCTGCCGAACAAACCGGAAGACGCGCATGTGTTCCACGCCGGCACCGCGATGCAGGACGGCAAGGTCGTCACCAGCGGCGGGCGCGTGCTGTGCGTCGTGGCGCTGGGCGACATGGTCAAGCATGCGCAGAGCCGCGCCTACGAGATCGCCGACGGCATCCACTTCGACGGCCAGCAGATGCGCCCGCGACATCGGCTATCGGGCGATAGGGCGGAAGTAACAAACCTCCCCTCTCCCGCAAGCGGGAGAGGGGTTGGGGAGAGGGTGATAGGAACGGGGAAGCGGCAACGCTTCCCGTTTGTATTCAGCGGCCTATATGTTCTTGCTGGCGCGAAGCGCATAATTGCAACTATTGATGTTTCCATAATTAACGACATTCGCGGCGTCATTCCCGCGCAAGCGGGAATCCAGTGGGTTTAATGAAAATGCATTTTTCTTGCTGGATTCCCGCTTGCAGCGGGAATGACGCGGTTTTTTTCACTCGACTTCATTTCTGATCATCTTGTCCTGATTTATGGAAGGCTCCAATAATAAGGTAAGGGAAGGTCTGATTAAGTCCGAACGCCATGGTTCGATACATTTTCCGTTCGTCCCGAGTGCCGCGCTTGCGCGGTGTATCGAGGGAGCGAACGGAAAACGAGCTTGCGAGTTTCGCTTAAATACTCACCACAAACGGACTAAATCAGACCTTCCCTAGCAAATACGTGGCGCGGAGCGCAAACTGCCACACATCGCAAAACCCACTCAGGAGGGCCACATGTCCAAGAAAAAATTCCACTGCCAGGCCGTCACCCATGCAGGCATCAAAAGCATCAGCATCACCGATGACACGCACCACTTCTGCCTCACCCTGGAAGACGCAAACAACAGATTGAACGCCCTGAAAGAAGCCATCGCCACCGGCAAATATCCCATCGCCATGGAGCTGGTGAACTCCTGCGCCAAACTGATGACCGGCCCAACGGTAAAGTATTACGTCACACAGCACGACGCCGAGAAGTTCGAGCATTCACTGGATAAGGCGTTGCATCACTAAAGCGGCAGCACTTCCCCGTTTCACTTTCGGCGGCCTATATATTCTTCACGCTTGGAGATAGATGGCAGGGTCGGTAGTATTCGGCCTCGTTCAGGGAGCTATTGTTTTGATGGATAGCAAAGACAAGAAAAAACTCAGCGAGTCAGATATCTGTGATTTGTTCATTTCGCCCGCAATCAGAAATGCAGGGTGGGAACCTTTGACGCAAATCCGTCGCGAAGTAACGCTTACCCCCGGCCCCGTCGTCGTGCGCGGCAACATGTCATCGCGCAACAAGAAAAAGAAGAAGTTTGCCGACTATGTCCTTTCATGGGATGCCAGTACGCCGCTGGCAGTAGTTGAGGCAAAAGACAACAACTACACAGCCAGCCATGGCATGCAGCAGGCACTTGGCTACGCCGAAATCCTCGAAGTACCCAGTGCGTTTAGTTCCAATGGCGATGCCTTTGCCTCGCACAACAAAGTGCCCAAAGATGGCGAAGACATCGAAACAGAGTTCGCGATGGAGGCTTTCCCGTCGCCTGCGGAATTATGGGAGCGGTACAAAAGGTTTCGCGGTATTGAAGATGCCGATGAATCTCTTGTATTGCAGCCTTACCATCTCGATCCTTCCGGCAAAGAGCCGCGCTACTATCAGGTAGAGGCGATCAACCGAACCATCGAGGCCGTGGCCAACAAGCAGAAACGCATCCTGCTGGTCATGGCAACGGGTACCGGCAAAACCGTACCACCTTCCAGATCATCTGGCGCCTGTGGAAAGCCAAAGCAGTGAAGCGCATCCTTTTTCTGGTGGATAGAAACATTCTGGCCGACCAGACGCGCGTGAATGATTTCAAGCCGTTTGGTTCGGTGATGACCAAGATCAAGAATCGCAAGATTGATCCATCCTATGAAATCCATCTGGGCCTCTATCAGGCACTCACCGGACCTGACGAAGAGGACAAGGTATACAAGACGGTTTCCCGCGACTTCTTCGACCTGATCGTTATCGATGAGTGCCATCGCGGCAGTGCAGCAGAGGATTCCTCTTGGCGCGAAATTCTGGATTACTTTTCCGGTGCCATTCATTTGGGCTTAACGGCCACGCCCAAAGAGACGCAGTACGTTTCCAATATCACCTACTTCGGCGATCCGGTTTATACCTACAGCCTGAAGCAGGGCATCGAGGATGGCTTCCTTGCCCCCTACAAAGTGGTGCGCATCGACATCGACAAGGATGTAGAGGGTTGGACGCCGCCGCCGGGCATGACGGATGACCTGGGCAATGAAATCGAGGCGCGCACCTACAATCAGGTGGATATGGATCGCGTGCTGGTGTTGAACCAGCGCACCAAGCTGGTGGCCGAGCGCGTCATGAAACTGCTCAGGGCTACCGATCCATTCTCCAAGACCATCATCTTCTGCGAAGACATCGACCATGCCGAGCGCATGCGCAAAGCCATCGTCAATGCGGCGGGCAAGCTGGCAATTGATAATCCAAAATATGTGATGCGAATTACCGGCGATAGTATCGAAGGCAAGAACGAGCTCGACAACTTCATCGACCCGCAAAGCCGTTTCCCTGTGATCGCCACCACCTCCGAGCTGATGACCACCGGCGTGGATGCCAGAACCTGCAAGCTCATCGTGCTGGACAAGACCATCAACTCCATGACCACCTTCAAGCAGATTATCGGTCGCGGTACCCGCATTGCAGAGGAATACAGCAAGTATTACTTCACCATCATGGATTTCAAAAAAGCCACCGAACTATTCAAGGATGAAGATTTCGATGGCGAGCCGGTGGTGATCTATGAGCCGGGTGATGACGATGACCCCGTACCGCCCGATCCCGTCGATGAGGGCGACGGGCCAGGCCTGAAAGTAGAAGAGCCGGAAGGTGTCTACAAAGCACGGGTAAGCGGTGTACCAGTCAAGATCATTGCCGAGCGGGTTCAGTATTTGAGCGAAGAAGGGCAGTTAATTACCGAGTCGTACCGCAACTACTCGCGCAAGAAGATACGCTCGGAGTTTTCATCGCTGGACGATTTCCTGCGCGCCTGGAACGATGCAAAAAAGAAGCAGCTCATCATTGATGAACTCGAAAAGCACGGTATCGACTTCGCGCATCTGGAGAAAGAGATCGCCAATGGCTGCGGCGCGTTCGACCTGATCTGCCATATCGCCTACGACCAGCCGCCGCTCACCCGCGCCGAGCGTGCGAATAATGTGAAGAAGCGCAACTACTTCACCAAATACGGCGACAAGGCGCGCGCCATCCTTGAGGCGTTGCTGGATAAATATGCCGATGAGGATATCGGCTCTATTGAAAGCGCCAAGGTGCTCAAATACAAACCCTTCAATGAGATCGGCACTACGGTGGAAATCATTGATGAAGTTTTCGGCGGCAAGGATGGCTATGAGCATGCCATCGAAGAGCTGGAACAAGCGATTTACGATCTAAAGCAATCAACAGGGAATTAATGCATGAGCAATGTAAGCGGAATCATCAAGTCCATTCAGGACATCATGCGCAAGGATGTGGGTGTCGATGGCGATGCACAACGCATCAGCCAACTGGTATGGATGTTCTTCCTCAAGATTTACGACGACCGCGAGCTGGAGCTCGAATACACAGAAGACAATTACAAGTCGCCGCTGCCCGAGCACCTGCGCTGGCGCAACTGGGCCAAAGACCCGGAAGGTATGACCGGCGACGAGCTTTCCGATTTCGTGAACTTGCAGCTTTTCCCCACCCTGAAAGACAAGCTTGTTGTAACCGGCGAGGTCGGCAAACGCGCGCTGGTGATTCGCAACCTGTTTGAAGATGCCTACAACTACATGAAGTCGGGCACCCTGATGCGGCAGGTGATCAACAAAATCTGCGAGATCAACTTCAACAACACCGCCGACCGCCACACCTTCGGCAGCATCTACGAGCAGATACTCAAAGACCTGCAAAGTGCGGGCAATGCGGGCGAGTTCTACACGCCGCGCGCCGTTACCCAATTCATCGTCAACCGCATCAACCCCAAGCTGGCCGAGAGCGTGCTTGATCCCGCCTGTGGCACGGGCGGCTTCCTGGCCTGCACCATCGATCACAAGCGCAACAATTACGTGAAGGTCACGGGGGATGAAGAAGTGTTGCAACAGAGCATCTTCGGCGTCGAGAAAAAATCTCTGCCACACATGCTTTGCACCACCAACATGATCTTGCACGGCATCGACACGCCCACCCGTATCGAACACAAGAATACGCTGAGCCGCCCTTACACCGACTACACGCCCAAGGATCAGGTCGATGTCATCATCACCAACCCGCCCTTCGGCGGCATGGAAGAGGATGGTATCGAGAAGAACTTCCCGGCCAACCTGAGAACACGGGAAACGGCCGACCTGTTCATGGCGCTGATCATCCGCCGTCTGAAGGACGGGGGGCGCGCCGCCGTGGTGCTGCCGGATGGTTTCCTGTTCGGTGAGGGCATGAAAACCCGCCTCAAAGAAATGTTGCAGCAAGAGTGCAACCTGCACACCATCGTGCGACTGCCCAACAACGTGTTCGCGCCCTACACCGGCATCAAGACCAATATCCTGTTCTTCACCAAAGGCAGACCCACCGAGCACGTCTGGTACTACGAGCACCCCTATCCAGAAGGCGTGAAGAGCTACAACAAAACCAAGCCCATGCGCTTCGAGGAATTCGAAACTGAGATTAGCTGGTGGGGAAACGAGGCAGACGGTTTCAAGACGCGCGTACAGAACGAGCAAGCCTGGCAAGTGCCGGTCGCTGACATCGTCGCGCGCAACTACAACCTCGACATCAAAAACCCCCACGTCGGCGAACAGATCAGCCACGACCCCGACCAACTGTTGCAGCAGTATCAGCAGCAGCAAGCCACCATTGCTGGGCTACGCAACCAGCTCAAGGATGTTTTGCAGCAAGCATTGCATCGGGGCGAGGCGTAATCATGCCGGAAGTCATTACCAACAACCTCGACCTCTGGTCCTCGGCGCTGCTCACCAGGTCCACAGCAGGGCGCGGCAACAATAGCAAGCTGGAAGCCTATGGCATCAAAAAACTACGCGAGTTGATTCTGGAATTGGCCGTGCGTGGGAAACTGATTCCACAATATCCAAATGACGAACCCGCGAGTGTTCTACTTGAGAGAATCTCAAAAGAAAAAGCACGGTTGATAAAAGAAGGGGAGATCAAGAAGGAAAAGCCACTACCTGAAATCGGCGACAGCGAAAATTCCTTTGCACTTCCTAATGGATGGGCATGGAGCAGGTTGCAGGTCGTGACGTCTTACGTTCAGCGAGGCAAAGGGCCGCAATATGCTGACTTCGGAAAAGTGCGGGTGGTTTCGCAAAAATGTGTTCAGTGGGCAGGGTTTGATCTGATCCAAGCAAGATATGTCGATGATGCATCACTAGATGGCTATCAACCTGAGCGGTTTCTCCGCAAAGACGATCTCTTGTGGAATTCGACGGGTACCGGGACTGCCGGAAGAATCAATGTTGTTCCGGAGGTTGAACCGAACTCGCTAGTAGCTGACTCGCATGTAACTATCGTCCGCCCGCTCATGGTAAGTAGCAGATTCCTGAGTTGCTACATATCGGCACCGGGCATCCAACAGAGAATCGAGCCGAAACATGAGAACTCTTTGGTTTCGGGAACGACGAATCAGGTTGAATTAAATCTCAGTGCCGTAGTTCAACTTGCTGTCCCTATCCCGCCCTCGCCGAACAACACCGCATCGTCGCCAAAGTCGACGAACTCATGTCTCTGTGCGACCAACTGGAGCAACAACAAACTTTCAGCCTCGCAGCCCACCAAACCTTGGTCGATGCCCTGCTCGGCACGCTCGCCCGCGTCGAGTCGCAACAGGAATTCAGCGCAGCGTGGGCGCGTATTGCCAGCCAATTCGACACCCTGTTCACCACCGAAGCCAGCATCGACCAACTCAAACAAACCATCCTCCAGCTCGCCGTCATGGGTAAGCTCGTTCCGCAAGATCCCAATGACGAACCGGCGAGTGTGTTGTTGGAGAACATCGCAGATGTAAGAGAACGGTTGGCTAGTGAAGGTCGAATCAGAAAGCCAAAAGAACTACCTAACATTGGCGACAGTGAAGAATTAATTGCTTTGCCAGTCGGCTGGGCATGGGCTTTGATTCCGCAAGTAGTTGCGGATGATAAATACGCAATTAAGCGCGGGCCCTTTGGCAGTGCGATCAGAAAGGATTATTTCGTTTCAAGTGGCTACAAAGTATATGAGCAGCAACACGCTATCAAAGATGATTTCTCATTAGGCGAATATTACATTGATGAAGATAAATTCAATGAACTGAAAGCTTTTGAAGTAAAACCCAACGACATAATTATTAGCTGCTCTGGAACGGTAGGAAAGGTTGCTGTTGCGCCAGCTTGGATGGAGCCTGGGATAATAAATCAAGCGCTTCTCAAGCTATCGCTAAATGAAGGCGCGCTGACCAATGACTACTTCAAGATACTTTTCCCCGCGTTTTACATGCGGACGGAAACTCTATCGGAATTGCAAGGTACAGCTCAAAAGAACATGGTTTCCGTTGAAACGTTAAAGCATGAGCCATTTCCTCTTCCCCCCCTTGCCGAACAACACCGCATCGTTGCCAAAGTCGATGAACTGATGGCGCTATGCGATGCGCTCAAGGAACGGCTCGCCGAGGCGCAGACCATCCAAGTCCACCTCGCCGACGCCATCGTCGAGCAGGCCGTTGCCTGAGTAGAAAGAGATGACTCAGGCACTGCAGAAAATCTGGTGTGACGAAGACGAGCATTGCCGCTACGAGCACTTTGCCGATTTCAACGAATGGCTGGATAGCGAAGAGGGGCAGGAAGTCCGGGTTGAATACGGCGTCGATGCTTTGCCCCAGCCCAGCAAGGCGCTCTTTTCGGGCGACAGAAGCGGCTATGACGAGGCGTTCCAGGAGTTTCGCAAGGAGCGGCGCCACGAAGCACTGGGCGAACTCTTCTTTCAAGAGCAATTTGGCGAAGACCACTGGTTTCAGCGCAATGTGGATCACTTCGTCCAGCTTGTTGACCTCATGTATGCGGGGGCGGTGGTGCCGTTTGTCGGGGCTGGTGTTTCGGCGGCGGGCGGGTTCTCAACCTGGAAAGATCATCTTCGCCGCCAAGGTAAGACGGCCCATATCGCCTCGGAGCGGATTGATTGGCTACTATTCAACGGTGACTACGAGACGATTTTGGAAGAGATCGAGGCTGTCCGTGGCCGCGAAGTATTCATCAACGAAATTCGTGATGAGTTTTCTCGTAATCTCAATATCCCCGATGTAGTCTGGCGCATCTCAGAGTTGTTCGCGGATACGGTTATTACGACCAATTATGATCGTTTGATTGAGACGAGCTTCGAAACGGGCGAGGCAGGTAAGGTTCAGGTGATCAACGGGCTGGATGCAATGGAAAAGCCAGATCCGAAGAAGATCACGGTCATCAAGCTGCACGGCGACATCAAGAATCCGAAGCGCTGCATCCTCAGCAAGAACCAATACGATGAAGCCTATGGCAACGGCAGCCTGAATATGCACAAGCCTATTCCCAAGCTGCTCGCCTACCATTACAAAAACAGCAGTCTGCTGTTTTTAGGCTGTAGCCTGCGCAATGACAGAACGGTGCAGGTATTCAGGGCGATCAGGGCAGGCATGGGTGAAGAGGAGGAAACCAAACAGCACTTCTCCATCGAGCAAGCCCCTGACAGTCTTGAAGAGATCGCGCAGCGCAATGCGGAACTGGCCAATCTGGGCATCACCCCGATCTGGTTTGAAAAAGACCGCTACGAGCTTGTCGAAAGCATTCTTGGCCTTGCCAAGAATGAACTGCGCCACCGTGGGGTAGCACCTCAACCGGTAATGACTGAGGAAAGTCCAGCAGTTAATCTGGATTTGGACTTGAGTCATTTCTTGCGCGACTTTATCGATTTGATGCCGTTGATGTACTGGCTGCATCAGGCTGTTCCGAAGTCGGCGACCGAAAAATACCTTTCGGCCATGCAGCGCGTTTTCCATGCGCATTCAATTTTTACCCGGCATACAGATCAGCGTCTGACATGGGCGCTGGATAACCTGCTTCGTGCTTTGGCGAATTCCGCCGAGTTTGATGGATATACCCATGGAAAGCTTTCAGTAGCTTTTGAGTCTATACAGGGGTATCTGAAATCAATCGGTGAAGAAAATCACCTGGGTGATAAATTTGAATGGAATATTCACGAACTGCTGACCATCCCTGCCATGCAGCTTGATGCGCTTGTGGCGCATAGGGCCGATGGCAACCCGGACTATCACGCCTTACGTTTGATCGCTGCCTTGCTGCAGCACGGAAAGAATCAGCGCGTATCGCAAACTGATTTTAGTGAATTGCCGGGTGCGGTGAATCATGAGTTCGGCGACTATCTGTCATTGGCGCTCTCTAGCAACCTTGGTCTCATCGTTCCAGACAGGCTTGATGATATCTATACGGGTGACATTCGGAATTTGTGCGAAGTGGCTTGGGGTAACTTTGATAAGCCAATCGAGCTCAAGTTTTTTGAGCGTGTGAAATTAACGATTGCACTTATTTTTAAGTAGGAGCGAAACATGGCTATTGAGTTTGAACCAACAAAATCGTTTTGCTATCGCTTTGCAAGATATGAGCTGCTTGATGAAATCGCCAAAGAGCCAGAGGCAGTTTCAGGTGCACAGTTCAAGATGATCGATATTGCGAAACGTGTCATAGAGAAACACTTAACACCTGAGCAACTCGCTATAGAGATTCCCGCTGCTGAGGCAGACCGAACTGACACGGTTTACAGTGCGCTAAAGTTCTTTGTTGCGCTCCATGCTAAACGGCTCACCAGCTCACCTTTTACGTGGCTAGGTAATGGAGGTATGTATCGGCTCAAGTCTGAGACGGATATTCAGCAGGAGATGGAAGAAGCTGAATTGGATGCAGAGGAGGTGGAGGACGTAACGGAATTCGATGGTTGGATTTACGCATTTAGCTTTCCCGTATTGGTTAAAGACGGGTTGGCTTTTCCAATCAAGATTGGCATGACGACCAAAGATGTTGAAGGGCGTGTCGCGTATCAGTGCAAAGGCAGCGCAACCTTCGATAATCCGGTGATATTAAGTAGATGGCAGGTTAGACGTGTTGGTGCAGTGGAATCTGCCATTCACGCAACGCTCAAGAGTCGAGGAAAATGGCGCGAGAATGTGCCCGGCACAGAATGGTTTGATACGAATCTTGCTGAGATTGAGACGATTATCAAATTCATAACGCAGCAATGAATTCGTTTTGACGTAACCAGTGATTTTGCGAAAAGAACAAGGAAGCACATGAGCGTATCAATGTATTACAACCCCAAATGTAGCAAGTGCAGAGCGACCTTGGCCTTGCTGCAGGAAAAAGGAATCGAGCCGGAGCTGATCCACTATCTCGAAGCCGCGCCTACTGCTGCGATGCTGGCGGCGGTGCTGGTCAAGCTGGGCAAAGGGGCCAAGGATGTCATTCGCTTCAATGAGGATGACGCAAAGGCGCTCGGCATTTCCCCGGCAGATGATCGATCAGATGCTGAATGGCTGAACATCATTTCAGCCAACCCGAAGCTGCTGGAACGTCCGATCGTGATCAATGGCGACAGGGCGGCGATTGGTAGACCGCCTGAGAATGTGCTCGAAATACTTTAGGGAAGGTCTGAACAAGTATGTTTTTGTCGTTCCCGCGAAAGCGGGAACCCAGTTAAATCAACAAGCTGGATTCCCGCTTTCGCGGGAATGACAACATAATCAGCCTATCCTTAGGTGACACTGGGCGCTGCGCGCCATTGCTTCGAGAAAATATGTTCCAAATAAATGCCTGCTCTTCTCGTACCCAACAAGTCGAGCCGGTAATATTCAGACGATCCATGAAGACCACACTGATCCAACTCCATGAAGATATCGCCGAGCGCGTACGAACCATCCGGATGGATCACGCCGACTGGTTGTGCGGCAAGGGTTGCGATGGTTGTTGTCAGCAGCTTGCGGAGGTGCCGCAACTGACAGCAGCAGAATGGGATCTACTGCGGGAGGGGTTGGTCGATCTGCCGCCGGAACACTTGCAGGCGATCCACATCAAGATGACCGCCCTGAGCAACCAGCAGTCGCGCCCCTTCACTTGCCCGATGCTGGATCTTGTTGCCGGCACCTGTCCTGTCTATGCCCAGCGCCCGGTGGCGTGCCGCACCTACGGCTATTACGTGCAGCGCGATAAAGGTCTTTATTGTCGGGACATCGAGATCCGTGAGGCAGATGGCGCGCTGGCCGATGTGGTGTGGGGCAATCACGATGCCATCGATCAGAGCCTCGCCGGTCTCGGCGAGAACCGCGCCTTGACTGACTGGTTCGCGCACTGGTTGGTGGACAGTCAGTAATAGGGGAACTGCTTTCGCTTAGGGAGGTGCTGATTTATTCGGTTTTGTCGTTCCGGCCCTTCGGCGGGCTCAGGATAAACTGACCTGCGGTCAGGCCGGAACCCTGTTAAATAAAGGCACTGGATACCGGCCTTCGCCGGTATGACGAATCAATCAGCGCTTCCCTGGAATTTTTTGAAACGCCGAAATGCAAACGCCGCATCTATGCGGCGTTATCTTTATGTCGGCATCATGGGTTGCCGAAGCGTTCAGCCGGTCTGGCTGATTGGTGTTGCTGTCTAATTGTGAGGAATCATCGCGGGGTCGATAAGCTGCTCCCTTCTTCGGGTTGGCGTTCACGTTGTTGCGACTCAATTATTTTATACACCCCTTGTCTGGCACATTCAATCTGATGTTCGCGGTTCGGATACAGGGTGCTGATTTCACACAGGGAATTTAGGCATCACCATGAGGGCAATCGGGCGATGTGCCTTGATTCAGCCAGGAACCGGCAGCGCTTATTCCATGTCCGCCGGTTTGGCGGAAACTTATTGGGGTCAGCGACAACTGGTAGTCAGCGGAACGCTGCTACTGTGTGATCAATAAGCCACATCATGATCGCCCACATTGATCGGGATGATTTCTTTGTCCCGAATCAACAGCTCAAGCGTGATGCGGTAAGAGAGGTTGATGGATACCGAGTGCAACCCCTGCAACCTTCCGCCCAGGGCATGCAAGCGCAGCGATGGATGGTACGGGTTCATCTCCAGCAGTTGCAGTGTCCTGAGGTATTGGTTTTCCAGCTCGGGATGGCGTTTGAGAAAACGCGCTACGCGCTTTTCATACTGCTCCGTATATACAAGCTGGAAGGTCATGGGAAATTGCAAAACATGATAATGAAACCGCCATGACCTTTCCCTCTCCCCAACCCTCTCCCATAAATGGGCGAGGGGGCGATGGCAGGCTGCGCGAGTGTCAGGATCCTGGTCATGCGGCGGTCTTTTTCACCCGCTTCACATGCGCTGCCGCCGAGCCCCTTGTTAAACCGTCCGGCGGCGATGTCGGCTTTGGTTTCGGCCAATGCGGCTTCCAGTTCGCATTCGCGCAGGTGGTGATACTGCGCGATCTCCATCACCACGAAACGCTCTTTGCCGCGAACCGAGACGATCGCTTCCGGCCGGTCCGCCAGCGCGGCCTCAATGGCGGCGATGCCTTTTGTTTTTAAATCATTGGCGGTCAGGTTGGACATGATTCGTCTCCTTGTGGCGTTGTTTACAGTGTGCCGAATAATATGCTTAAGGAAACGCTGAACAAGTCTGTTTTTGTCGTTCCCGCAAAAGCGGGAACCCAGTCGAATCAACAAGCTGGATTCCCGCTTTCGCGGGAATGACGACTTAATCAGCGCATCCTTAAAAGTACGATTCATCAATCCCGAATGATCGGGAGCCGCCCTTTAGTAATGCGGCGGCCTCTCATTTGCCGGGGACTTGCCGTCATTCCCCGCTTCCGCCAGCACCCGAACCTGGCCTGCCAGCGCCTTGCAAACTTCCGTTAGCTGATCCAGCTTTTGTTGCTGCTGGTAGACCGTCTTGTTCAGTTCGTCGATCTGGTCTTCCTGGAAGGCGAGTTTGGTTTCGATGTCGATCAGGCGTTCTTCGTTCATGGGGCGGCTCGGCAGGTTCGGGGCGCTCATTCTAGCGCGTGCGCCGATGTTTCCGCCGGCATGAGGATCGTAAATTGCCATTGTCCGGTTGCTGCGACACAATGTCCGCATTGTGCAAGCGAGGGGGCGAGATGAGCGAAGCGGATTTTGACCGGATAAAACGGCAGGTGCGGCAGTTCGTGGTGGAGCGTGACTGGGACCAGTTCCATTCGCCGAAGAATCTTTCCATGGCGCTCATCGTGGAGGCGGCGGAGCTGGTGGAACATTTCCAGTGGCTCACCGAGGAGCAGAGCGCGAACCTGCCCCCGGAGAAGCTGTCCGAAGTGGAGCAGGAACTGGCGGATATCCAGGTGTATCTGATCAGCCTCGCGGCCAACCTCAAGCTCGATCTCATCGCCGCCGTGGACAAGAAGCTGGTGCTGAATGCGCAGAAATATCCGGCAGACAGGGTGCGTGGCAGCAACAAGAAATATTCGGAATACGAGTAACGAACTGTCTATGGAATAACCTTCTTTTATCGGAAGTGCATGCCTGCATCCCCGGACGGTACTCTTCGAGGAACATGGAATCCGCCACGCGAACAACGAGGCAACGCAAACCCGGAACAAGCCGGAAGAACGCTTTGGGTAAAGCCGGCTGCGAGTCGGCGGCAAATTGTCAACGACTGCGGAATAAAACTGCACAACGGCTGGGGCGGTGCACGCACCGAGGGAATTTCTGTATGATTATGCGCATCTACACTGGGGCCTTTAGCGATGAAATCGTCTCAATTACTTAACGTGCACCGCAGCGAAATTTGCCGCATGGTTGAGCAGAACCATGTGCGTAATCCGCGCGTGTTCGGTTCGGTATTGCACGGCGAGGATGCGGAAGGCAGCGACCTGGATCTGCTGGTTGATCCTTTGCCGGGAACGACGCTGCTGAATCTTGGAGCGCTTCAGGTTGATCTGGAGCAGTTGCTTGGCGTGCAGGTGGATGTGCTGACTCCCGGCGACCTCCCCCCCAAATTTCGCGAAGTAGTTCTGAGCGAAGCTTTGCCTGTATGACTTCTCGCAGCTTGAGGCAGGCAGATTATCTTTCCCATATGCTGGAAGCCGCTGTGTTAGCGCAAAGCTACGTTGAGGGTATGGAGAAAGCGGATTTCCTTGAGGACAAGAAAACACAGCAGGCCATCATCCTTAACGTCATGGTGATCGGTGAGGCGGCGATCAAGCTGGCAGACGAATATCCGGCGTTCATCGCACGATTTCCCCAAGTAGAATGGAGAAGTATGCGCGGCATGCGCAACCGTTTGGCCCATGGCTATTTCGATATCAATCTGGAGATCGTCTGGGATACGGTGAAACAGGCGTTGCCGATCCTGGAAGACCAGCTTCGCCAGATCCAAAAATCGCAATAATCAATGCGGACTGTATTGCCCGTTCCATCCCGTACTCTTGTCGCGTTCCTCCGGCGTGGCGGCGTGATCGCCTATCCGACCGAGTCGTGCTACGGCCTCGGTTGCGATCCGCGCAACCGGCGCGCGGTGCAGCGCATCCTGAAGCTGAAGCAGCGACCGCAGCGCAAGGGGCTGATCCTGATCGCGTCCGATTATCGTCAGGTGCAGCCTTATATCCAGCCGCTCACCGCTGATGAACAATTGCGCCTGCAACAGGACGGCGCGCAGGCGGTGACCTATCTGATGCCGGCGAAACCTTCCTGTCCGCGCTTGCTGCGCGGCGAACACAATACGCTGGCAGTGCGGCTGACGGCGCATGCCTTTGCGAAGGAACTGTGCCGCAACGCGAAGAGTGCGCTGGTTTCGACCAGCGCGAACCGCAGCGGGCAGCGTCCCGCGAGGACCTTTGCCGAGTGCCGGCGGATGTTCGGGGAAAATGTGCGGGTATTGCGCGGCCGGGTGGGAAAGCGCAAACGCCCATCGACGATACGGGCGTGGGCAGGTGATAGAATCGTGCGCAGATGATCTACTTCCCGCAAGGAGGGCCGCACAACCTATTCCCTCTCCCTTGAGGGAGAGGGTCAGGGAGAGGGTGGTGTCTATAAGCCCCTCTCCCCCACCCCCTCTCCCGCAAGCGGGCGAGGGGAGTTACTACCGGAGAGAACATGGATAGCGCCGCTGTAAAGGAATACCTGCTGGAGCTGCAGGAACTGATCGTCGAACGTCTGGAACAGGTGGACGGCAAGTCCTTCCTGCGCGACAAGTGGACGCGCGCCACGGGTTCGGGCGGCATCGGCAAGGGCGAGGGCATCAGCTGCATCATCGAGGAAGGCAATGTGCTGGAGCGCGGCGGGGTGGCGTTCTCGCATGTGCAGGGCGACAAGATGCCCGCGTCCGCCACCGCGCACCGTCCCGAGCTGGCCGGTTGTTCGTGGGAGGCGATGGGCGTGTCGCTGGTGATGCATCCGCGCAATCCTATGCACCGACCTCGCATGCCAACGTGCGCATGTTCGCTGGCGCACAAGCCGGACGACGACAAAGGTGTTCTGGTTCGGCGGCGGCATGGACCTTACGCCCCTTACTACGGCTTCGAAGAAGATGCGATCCACTTCCATCAGGTGTGCAAGAACTCGCTGACGCCGTTCGATCCCTCACTGCACGCGAAATACAAGAAATGGTGCGACGAGTATTTCTTCCTCAAGCATCGCAACGAGCCGCGCGGTGTGGGCGGCATCTTCTTCGACGATCTTTCCGAGCCGGATTTCGAATCCTGTTTCGCCATCCAGCAGAGCGTGGGCGACCATTACCTGTCGGCCTATGTGCCGTTGCTGGAGAAGCGCAAGGACATGCCCTACGGCGAGCGCGAGCGCGACTTCCAGTTGTATCGTCGCGGCCGCTATGTGGAGTTCAATCTGGTGATCGACCGTGGCACCATCTTCGGGCTGCAATCGAATGGCCGCACCGAATCCATCCTGCTCTCCATGCCGCCGTTGGTGAAGTGGCGCTACGACTGGCATCCGGAAGCGGGCACGCCGGAAGCGGAGTTGTACGACAGGTTCCTCGTACCGAAAGACTGGGTGTAAGCGGAAACAACCCGCTGCGGCGGGTGGCTCAGTTTCCCGGCCCGGCGATCCATCAATGCAATAATGGGCCATGATTTCCATCCAGCACAAAACCGGCAGTGATCACACGAGCATCGAAGCCTGGCTGGCTACGTTGCAGGCTTCTTTCCCGCCGGACGGGGTCGACAGGGTGCGCCGCGCCTGCGACCTGGCCGGGACGCTTTATGCCGGGCAAACCGACCTGACCGGCACGACCCTGTTGCAGCACCGCGCTGGGAACGGCATCCTCCTGGTCGCCATGAACATGGATCACGAGACTGTCTGCGCCGCCATCCTGCATGCGCTGCCCGAATACCGCGACGACTGGCGGGAAATACTCGAAGCGGATTTCGGGATCGGCGTGAAGCCCTGATCGAGGGAATCTCGCGCCTGGAGAAGAGCCGCTTGTCCGGCGAGATACGCGCAAGCGGCAAAAGGGAAAAGAAGACCACCCCCGACAGATGGAAAGCTTGCGCAGATGCTGCTGGCGATGGTGCAGGATATCCGCGTGGTGCTGATCGAACTGGCAGCGCGCCAGAGACCATGCGCTGCCTTTCCGGCGCGCCGGCACCGTCAACGGCAGATTGCGGAGGAGACGCATAACCTGTTCGCCCGCTGGCCAACCGCCCCGGCATGTGGCAACTCAAGTCGGAACTGGAAGACCTTTCGATCCGTTATCTCGAACCCGAGCTTTACAAGAAGATAGCCAATCTGCTGGATGAGCGCAGGGTGGATCGCGAGCAGTACATCGCCGACGTGGTGTCCCGGTTGCGGCAGGCGCTGGACAAGGCCGGCATCCCGGCCGAGGTGACCAGCCGGCCCAAGCATATCTACAGCATCATCAACAAGATGAAGCGCAAGCAACTGGACTTTGGGGAACTGTACGATGTGCGCGCGGTGCGCATTCTGGTAGGCGGCCCGGCGGACGAGGGCGGGATCGACGGTATCGGGAATGCTATACCGCGCTGTCTCTGGCGCACGAACTGTGGCCGCCGATCGAAAGTGAATTCGATGATTACATCGCAAATCCGAAGAGCAACGATTACCGTTCGCTGCATACCGCCGTCATCGGCCCGCGCGGCTGGCGCTGGAAGTGCAGATCCGTACCCGCGAGATGCACCATCATTCTGAACTGGGCGTCGCGGCCCACTGGCGCTACAAGGAAGGCGCGAAATCCGACGCGCGGTTCGACGAGAAGATCGCCTGGCTGCGCCAGATACTGGCGTGGAAGGACGACCTGTCCGGCACCGACATGCCCGAACAATTCAGGGGACGGACTGTTCCACGACCGGGTCTATGTATTCACGCCGCAAGGCAAGGTGATCGACCTGCCCAGGGGCGCGACCGGTGGATTTCGCCCACGCCCTGCACACCGATCTGGGACACCGCACGCGCGCGCGAAGGTGGACGGCAGCATCGTGCCGCTCGGCTATCAACTGCAGAACGGCCAGCGCGTGGAAATACTTTCAGCCAAACAGGGCGCACCCAGCCGCGACTGGCTCAACCCGTCGCTCGGCTTCCTGCACAGTTCGCGCGCGCGCGCCAAGGTGCGCAACTGGTTCAGGAGCCAGAACCTCGATGAGAGCATCGCGCAGGGCAGGACGCAACTGGACAAGGAACTGCACCGGCTCGGCGTCGTTTCCATCAACCAGGAAAAACTCGCGCAACGGCTGCACTTCAACAAGCTGGAGGATTTCCTGGCGGCCATCGGGCGCAACGAGGTCTCATCCCGGCGCATCGCGGACGCGATACAGGAAGAATCGCCGGCGCAAGTCCCGGCGATGCCCAGGCCGCTCGTTGCCCATCCGCCTGCCGGACCGGCGCGCACCGCGGACATCGCGGTCGGCGGCGTGAAACAACCTGATGACGCGCATCGCGAAGTGCTGCAACCCGACCTCGCCCGATGCCATTGCCGGCTACATCACGCGCGACCGGGGGATCACCATCCACCGGCAGGACTGCCCGTTCCTGCAACGCCCGAGAGAGAACCGGCCCGACCGAGCGCTCAGCGCAAAGTGGGAATAGCTGCGGGTCCCGTTGGCCGGATTGACTCTTGCGGCGGATTGCACAACACTGTGACCGCGAACGCATCGTGGCAATCACCTTTCGGACCGGAGGCAATATGCAATCGAAGGGCATTGGGAAAACGGTTTATTCGGCCAAGGCAGCAGATACGGTAAGCTGGTTCCAGCCGCATGCCGCCCTTTCCCTCGACCTCATCCAGTCGACCGGCGCAAAACATAACGCGGGTATCATCGACGTGGGCGGCGGCGCCTCCACGCTGGTCGATGACCTCGTGGCGGACGGCTATACCGACCTGACGGTACTCGACCTTTCCGGCACAGCGCTGCATGCGGCGCGCAAGCGACTGGGCCAGAACGAACGGAAGGTGCGCTGGATCGAGGCCGACATCCTCGGTGCTGACCTGCCCGCCCGACGCTACGACATCTGGCATGACCGTGCCGTGTTCCATTTCCTGACCGACCCGGCCGACCGCACCGCATACGTACAACAGGTGCTGTCTGCCGTGAAGCCGGGCGGCCATGTCATCGTCGCCACCTTTGCCGAGGACGGCCCGCTGCAATGCGGCGGCCTGCCGGTGATGCGCTATCGCGCCGACGAACTGCACGACCAGTTCGGCGAGGCATTCACTCTGCTGAAGCATCAGAAGGAAGCACCACACGCCGTCCGGTGCGGTGCGGCAGTTCGTCTACTGCTATTGCCGCAGAGCGCCGTCCTGAACCTTCCTCAGCACGATGCGGCGGAACCAGCCGCCGCCGAGCGCGGGCGTGCGCTCGCCACTTCCAGATCGGGAGACGCCGCCAGCACTTCCTCGAACACCCACATCCATGCGCGTGGCGATCCGGCGCGACAGGGGGTGAGCAACGGCGCATGGCGCGAACTGTCCCGGTAGCAGGAACGTGAACAGCAGGATGTGTGCCGCCCGGCTTCAGGACGCGCGCGGCTTTCAGCCAGAAGAGCGCTGCGGTTCCGGCACCACGGCCACGATCAGGTGCAGCACGACGGCATCGAACTGCGCATCGTCGAACGGCAACGACATGCTGTCTCCAACATGAAATCCACTTCCAGTTCCCGCCTCGGGACGGCGTGCGCCAGGGTGCCGGCGTTGAAATCCAGCGGCGGTAGTTGCGAGAGGCGCGGGGCGTGCGGCAAGACGAGGCCGGTGCCGGCGCCGCGATGAGTAGCCTGCTGCGGCATCGGCAGGCAGGCTGGCGAGCGAGGTGCGGCGAGCTACGCGCATCGCGCGTTCGGACGAACCTAAATCATAGAGCGGCGCGATGAGGCTGGCTCATGCGCAGTAGCGGGTTTTGGCGGTAGGGTTGCTTGGTCATTTTGATCTCTCAATTGGGCACTTCAACACCTCCCCTTGCAGGGGAGGGGGTGAGGGGTAGGAAGTGTTGAGCCCCTCGACTCTGCCCCCATCCTGGCTTTCCGCTAGGGGAAGGAATTGGTACGGCACTATTGAAATTGAGCTCATGGTCACTCCCGGATGGGTGATACCGGTCACCCTGGCCTGTGCGATCGCCCGCCAGCCTCCACCGCCTGGGTGCGGGCATAGCTCTTGCGCCAGGCCAGCTGCGCTCCAGTGGACGGGCTTGGCAAAGGTATCACGCTCAACAGTTTGCTGCGGTAGCGCACGCTGTTAGCCGAGGCGGGCAGCACGTGGTGATGCCGAGACCGGATGCCACCATGTT
>JADJWO010000008.1 GCA_016716325.1 Nitrosomonadales bacterium | reverse complement strand
TTGACGGCGCGCGCGGCCTTATGCTTTAATCCGCGCCCTCGAAAAGGGCGGTTAGCTCAGCGGTAGAGAGCACTGCTTCAAGGCAGGGGTCACTGGTTCGAACCCAGTATCGCCCACCATTACAGCCAAGGACTCGGTCGCAAGCCCGGGTCCTTTCCCATCATTCGCCTGCCCGTACCAGCCCTGACTCGCATTGGCGACCTTCACCACCATCAGCATCACTGGAACCTCGATCAGCACGCCGACCACGGTCGCCAGCGCCGCACCGGACTCGAAACCGAACAGGCTGATGGCGGTAGCCACCGCCAGCTCGAAGAAATTGCTCGCACCGATCAGCGCCGAGGGTGCCGTGACGCAGTGCACCACACCCAGGCGGCGGTTCAACCAGGGCCAGCCCGGAATTGAACAGCACCTGGATCAGGATCCGCACGGCCAGCATCGCGATCACCAGCGGCTGCGCAACGATGGCGCTACCCTGCAACGCGAACAGCAGCACCGTGTCACCAGCAGCGCGCCCATCGAACACGGGGCGATATGCGCCATCGCACTCAAGCGAACGTCTTCTCGCCCTTCGCCAGCAAGCGGTGGCGCAACAATTGCGCGGTATTATGACCGGGATCGCGATGTAGAACACCACCGAAAACGAACGGCAACTCCCCGCCGCACCGCATACTGGCAATGCCAAGCAGCAGTCCCACCAGCGGCGCGAAAGCGAAGATCATGATGTAGTCGTTTAAGCCACCTGGGATAGCGTGAAATACGGGTCGCCTTTCACCAGGTTGCTCCACACGAACACCATCGCGGTATACGGAGCTGCGGCAAGCAGGATCAGGCCTTTTTGATGTAGCTGTCGGTTTGATCCTGCGGCAGGCCATCGGCAAACACATGGCGGATGAACAGCCAGCCGAGGAAGGCCATCGAGAACGGTTTGACCGCCCAGTTGACGAACAGCGTAGCGACGCCGATGCGCGCACATGCGCCCTGACCTGATGCAATGCGCCGAAATCGATTTCAGCAACATCGGGATGATCATCACCTTACACCAGCACGCCGACGAGAATGTTCTTTGGCGACTTCCAGCGGCAATGGCATGGAACGCCTCTGGCAATAACTCGCCGAGCAGCACGCCGATAAAATGCATGACGCGACCCACACGGTTAGATAACGCTGAACAGGTTCATGGTCAATCCCGATGCGACCGATCTCGGCCAGTCTCTCTTTCAGTGTGAGTCCATCCAGCTTCGATGGGCAGGCTCCATGAATAACCGGATGCGGCGTGCCAGTTGCCCGCCGCCTTATTGAATGCGGCACGGCGCGCGTTCGTCGCCCTCGATTGCGCCGGGTCGGGGATGCCCCAGTGTGCCGTGGTCAGCCTTTTCCCGGCCAGACCGGCCAGACCTCTCCCGCCGCGTTGTCGCATTGGTCAAAGATGAAATCGATTTCCGGCGCACCGGGCGCGGCGAATTGTCCCAGCTTTGCTGCGCAGGCCTTCGAGGCTGTATCCCCGTGTTTGCAACCATTCCAGCGCGCCCGGATTGACGCGGTCTAGTTATGCTGCCCGGCCTATGCCCTGGACCGTCCCTGCCCAGTTCGTTGAACAACACTTCGCCGAGAATGCTGCGCGCGGAATTTTTGGTACACAACACCAGCACGTGGTGGTTTTGTCCTGCAAGATACTCTCCATGGATGAGTTTGATTGTTTTGTCTTCGGCTGACAGGCAGCCGATCGCCACCGCAACAGTTCTCGGTCAGGTACGCCACGATCCCGTTCATCGCCGTAAAGTTTGCCGTAATAGATAGCGCCCTTCCTGGGTTCTGCTATCCACCAGCCCGGCATGACTCATGGTCCTGAAGTGGAACGACAGTGTCGCTAAGCATGAGACTTTCAGCTTCTCGGCCACCTGCCTCGCCGCCAACCCTTCCGGGCCGCACGCAACCAGCAACCCTAGATCGCCAGCCGGGTCGGCTGCTCCAATGCCTTCAGCGCCTGTACCACCGGAAGTATTTCCTATTTTACATTTCCATTGTTAAACAGTTATTAAAATATCGAGCAATGTTACCGCAAAGGACAGACATGCGCAAAGCCTAAGTGGATCTTCTCCCAGAAAGGGCGTTGCCTGGCAAAACGCCGCACAATCTTGTGCAACGAGGCGAACTGGCGGAGTTCCAGGTCGTTGGCGATCCACCCTGCAGCCAACGATCGCCTCCTGATGCGCCGACAGGCTCCGGTCAGCCGCAGATTCGTCCAACAAACGATGCGCGACCGCAATAATTCGTTGGATCTGGCCGAGCACCTCCTGCACCTCGCTGAGCGCCAAAGGAAGGCGCGGCTTTTCTTCCTGCCATATATGCCGGAAAAGAATTCGGCGCTATACCTCGGTTTCTTCGCGAGAATGCGCATCGCGTGCAACCGCTCCGCATCAAGGGTATTCAGGTGCGCATGGAGCGGGCGAACCGTTTGTCCAGCCTGCGCAAATGCCGCATCGAGAAGTCATCCACCTGCAGGGCAGCGCCTTCATTCTGCCGGTACGGGGCCGTTCATCCAGATGGCAAAACGCAGCATCAGCCGCTGCATCGCGCGCGCGCCTCCCCGCCAACGCGGCGTAGCAACCGTCGCGCTGCCGCTCGCTATGGGCCAACAGCGCCTGCAGGCGCCATGCCCCGGCCATGCGCGCACATCGGCCGGATCGTCTGGTCGATGAACACGTCCCTCGCGGCGTATCCGCCCCAGGTCGACGCACATCGCCGCCACCTCGCCGGACAGTGCGGCAAGCCCGTCGTCGGCCCGTATCTTCCCGGCCATGCGCAACACCACGCGCAGGCGGCGCAACGCAACGCGAACCTGATGCAGATATTCCGCATCGTCGCTCCACATCGCCCCGTGCAGATTGCCTTGCAGATGGGTCAGGCAGGACCAGGCCAGCGTCTGCAACGCATCCGCCAGCCTGCAGGTTCCGGAAAGACCGGGCGCGACGGCCTTGACTGGTTGCTCGACGAACCCGGACAGCAGCCAGTAACCCCGCTCCGCCTTGTGACCGTTTCGAGTTCGAACGGCGACCTCGAGTATCGCCAGCGCCAGCTCGAACAGGTGGCGCGGGTCGCCGGATTTCAACTCCAGTTCCAGTTCGCAGATCGGGACACTGTGCTGCTCGGTGCGCGCCTCGCCGTGATCCATGCAGACCTCGATCGACGAGCCCTGCCAATCCAGCAAACGGCTGGAACGGAAGAAATCGGTGACGAACACCAGCTGCAATTCATCGCGCCACGACAGCGGCAACAGCGTGTCCCATTCCGCCGCTTCCGGCATGGAAAAGTCCAGCGCCGCCCGGCTTACCGACCCCTCCCCCTCGTGGCGTTCATGCAGGCCGCCCTTGAGCGTTCCGCCGCCCTTCAGGGTTTGCAGCCATTGCCTCCCGGCACGGCGCAGGCGCAATGCCATCCTGGCTTTGTTCAGAGCCAGCGACGGGTGTCGTAATAGATATTGTGGAGGTGTCGGGTGACAGGTCGTGCGAGCTGGTACGTGCGCAACAGGGGATGCCGTTTCAGCCGTGCAAGCTGTTCCGGTGCGAGGCGCAGCTTCAGTTCGGATTCGATGGCCATCACGCTCCCCGTTTGCGCATCCCGTTCCTCATGCCCGGCGCATCCGCCGATGGAATGTTGGTGGAATCATACCACCCTGCCCCGCCGCATGACCCGAAGCCCATGCCCACTGGAAGTTATAGCCGCCCAGTTGCCCGGTGACGTCCACCACCTCGCCGATGAAATACAGCCCGGACACCTGGATGCATTCCATCGTCTTTGACGACAGCGCGCGTGTCGACCCCGCCGCAGGTCACCTCGGCCTTGCCATAGCCTGCCGTGCCGGATGGCAACACTTCCCAGTCGTGCAGCCGTTCGGCGATCCGTTTGCGCTGTTTGTCGTTGTACTGGTTCAGCGGCTGGTTATCGATCCCGGCCTGATCGGCAAGCTGCGCGCACCAGACATCGGCAAAGCTCTTCGGCAGCCATTGCGCCAGGAAATTGCCGAGCAGTTTCTTGCTGCCCTTCTGTTCGTCGAGCACAGCCGCCATATCGCGTCCCGGCAGCAAGTCGATATGCAACGGCTTGCCATGCTGCCAATAGGAAGAGATCTGCAGTATCGCCGGACCGCTCAAGCCGCGATGCGTGACCAGCAGGTTCCGCGGAACGATTGCCTGCCGAAGCTCACCACCGTATCGACGGAGACGCCGGTCAGGTCGGCAAAAGGCTTCCAGTCGTCCGGGGCAAGGTCAGCGGCACCAGACCGGGCTTGAGCTTGACGATGGGGATGCCGAACTGTTCCGCGATGCGGTAACCGAACGGGGTCGCGCCGGCCTTGGGGATGGACAGGCCGCCGGTCGCGATCACCAGCGAGGCGGCATCGAATTCGCCGCGTGTCGTATCGACGTAGAACTTGTGTTCCACCTTCCCAGCCGCGCCCTGCCCGCCGCGCCCATCGTCCAGCGATCCGCCTTCGGGAGACGGGTAATACTTGACCTCGCCGACCTCGCAATTCATGAAACGCTTCACGCCCGCCGCATCGCATTCCCCGCGCAGCATCGCGATGATCGCGTCCGAGCCTTCATCGCAGAATAACTGCCCGAGTTCCTTTTCGTGGTATCCGATGCCGTGCTTGTGCAGCAGCGCAATGAAATCCTGCGGCGCGTAGCGCGCCAGCGCCGACTGGCGAAATCCGGGTTGCCGGAAATGAAATTTTCCGGCCCGCTGCCGAGGTTGGTGAAATTGCAATGCCCGCCGCCGGAAATGCGTATCTTCTCGGCGAGCTTCTTCGCATGGTCGAGCAACACCACGGAACGGCCGCGCTGGCCGGCCTGCAAGGCGCACATCAGGCCTGCCGCGCCCGCGCCGATGATGACCACATCTGTTTTCATGTCGGATTCCTGCGCCCGCGAGGGGCGCGTTGATTGAAGTTGAGTACGGACAAAAAACCGTCCGCGAAAAACACGAAAGAACTACCGGACTTCAGGCCACGCCTTCGATCCGTTTCCACAAACACGCGCCCTTGCTCGCCTTGTCGATATCGTCCAGTTGTTGCGCATGCCCCGCCAATTCCTCCGCGCTCGGCGGCAACACCCTCGGCCTGGGACAGGATGCATCCGTGCCCAACGCAGCCAGTTGGCGCCCGGATACGGGATCGTCGCCGAGCAGGCTTTCCTGTCCGCGCGTCATCGCGAAATACACCTCGGCGAGCAATTCGGTATCCAGCAGCGCACCATGCAGCGTGCGATGGGTATTGTCTATCTCATAGCGGCTGCACAGCGCATCCAGACTGTTCTTCTTGCCGGGATGCATTTCGCGCGCGAGCTTGAGCGTATCCACCACCTCGTTCCGCAACGGCGGCAAGCCGGCCCGTTCCAGTTCGTGATTCAGGAAGGACAGGTCGAACGGCGCGTTATGGATGATGAGCTCCGCGTCCTCGATGAACTCCAGGAAGCCGGTCGCGATGTCGGAGAATTTCGGCTCGTTCTGCAGGCGTTCATAGGTCAGCCCGTGGATCCTCACCGCATCCTCCTCGATCTCGCGTTCCGGATTGAGGTAGCGATGAAAACGGCTCTGCGACACCTTGCGTCCGTCCAGCTCGATCGCCGCCAGTTCGATGATGCGGTGCCCCTGCCGGGGTCCAGTCCGGTGGTCTCGGTATCCAGCACAATTTTACGCATCTTCATTCTCCCGCACGGACTCCACGCCCCGGTTCGCCAACTCGTCGGCGCGCTCGTTGCCGTCATGCCCGGCATGTCCCTTGACCCAGATCCATTCGATCTCGTGCTGCGCCGCCAGCGCGTCCAGCCTGCGCCACAAGTCCTCGTTCTTCACCGGCTTCTTGTCCGCCGTCTTCCAGCCGCGCAGCTTCCAGCCATGCACCCATTCGCTGATGCCCTGTTGCACATACTTCGAGTCGGTATGCAGCTTCACGCGGCAATGCCGCTTCAGGGCTTCCAGCGCGGAGATCGCCGCCAGCAGCTCCATGCGGTTGTTGGTGGTGTGCGCCTCGCCGCCGAACATCTCGCGCTCCTTGCCCTTGCTGCGCAACAGCGCGCCCCATCCGCCCACGCCGGGGTTCCCCTTGCATGCGCCATCCGTGAATATCTCGACCACGTCCTTGTTCATTGCGGATCAGCCTCGCTGCGTTGCGAAATCCTGTTGTTCAGTTTCGGCGAGACCGGCAACAGTTTGCTCACCAGCCCCTCGTTCCATTGCGGCTTGATCAGCCGCATCCCGTGCACGCGTTTCACCGCATGCAGAAAATACACCCCGCCGCTCACCGCCCACCAGCGGTCCCCTGCCGCCTCCATGAACGCGCAGCGCTCCAGCCATTTGGCCTGGTGGAACGGCGGCGCATAGGCCGCGAAACGCCCCCCCACCACCTCGAAACCCAGCAAGGCCAGCCAGTCCTTGAGGCGCGACAGCGCAATGAACCGCCCGCACCACGGATAACCCTGCCGCCTGCCCAGCGCGCGGTGCAGCCCCACATGCTGCGCGGATTGAAACCGCTGATGACCAGACTGCCTTCCGGCATCATCACCCGCTCCACCTCGCGCAAGATCTGGTGCGGATGTTCGGCAAAATCGAGCGTGTGCGGCAACAGCACCATATCCATGCTGGCACTCGCGAACGGCAACTCCGTACAGCACAACCGCACCGCATTGCCGGCCTGGCTGCCGGCACTGAAGCGCAGCGGCACGCGGCTGCCGCGCAGGAAATCCTGTTCCGGCGAACCCATCTGCACCGCGTTATAACCGAAGATATCGCTCACGGCGTGGTCGAAGAACGCATACTCCCGCGCCAGCACATAGCTGCCCTGCTCGGTGGCAAACCATTCGCTCAAACTCTGCGCGGTTAACTTACAATTCGGCATCGCCTTCGTTCCGTGAATCATCCATGTTCCAGATCACCGCCATACCCGCCCTCAAGGACAACTACATCTGGGCGATCCACAACGACCGTCATGCCGTCGTGGTCGACCCGGCGAGGCCGCCCCGGTATTCGCCTTCCTGCGCGGGAACGGCCTGCAGCCCGTCGCCATCCTGTGTACCCACCGGCATGCCGACCACATCGGCGGCATCGCGGAACTGCGCGAAGTATACAACGTGCCGGTGTGCGGACGGCGGCATGCGAACAATCCGCACGTCACCCGCGACCTGCGCGAAGGCGACCGCATCGAACTCGACGCGCCCGGCCTCGCGCTCGACATCATCGAGATCCCCGGCCACCTCGACGACCACATCGCCTACCTTGCGCCGGACATACTGTTCTGCGGCGACGTCCTGTTCGGCGCGGGCTGCGGCAGGAACTTCGAGGGGCAGCCTCGCGCAGTTGCACCATTCGCTGCAACGCCTGGCCGCACTGCCCGACAGCACCCGCGTGTACTGCGCCCACGAGTACACCGCCGCCAACCTGCGCTTCGCCCTCGCCTGCGAACCGGACAACCCCGACGTACGGCAACGCATCGCCGAAACCGAACGGCTGCGCGCCGCCAACCTGCCGACCCTGCCCTCCACCATCGAACTGGAAAAGGCCACCAACCCCTTCCTGCGCTGCGCACAGCCGGAAATCCTCCGCACCCTGCAACAGAACGGCCTGGACGACCACAGCGAACTCGGCGTATTTACTGCCCTGCGCGAATGGAAGAACCACTTCTGATTGCGGCAAAAGGCATTCTGGTTTATCCTGCGCGCCCTTTCGGATAACCAGCGACTTGGCGGCTTTGCCGCCTGGTCGAATGGCTAGTAGCTCCACCAGAGGTGGATGAGCGGTTTAAGTCGCACGCCTGGACAACACGCTGCGTAGCGGCTTGTTGCGGCGTAGGCTAACGTGAGCGCAGCAAACGTTAAGCTGCGAAGCTGCGGCCGTAGCCAAAGCGTGCCCGAAAAGTAACACAGCAGTACCATCTGGAGAGGTGGATGAGCGGTTTAAGTCGCACGCCTGGAAAGCGTGTGTGGGGTAATACCCCACCGCGGGTTCGAATCCCGCCCTCTCCGCCAGTATCACAATAAAAACCCGTATAGCTCAATGCTTTACGGGTTTTTTATTTATAAAACCCACATGCCAAAATATTAATTCTCAAGCCCCCTTACCTATGGAATATTGCCAAAATTTTCCATCAGTGTCCCCGTTTTGTCCCCGAATGTCCCGCCGTATCCCGACGCAACTGTCCCCGTTTTGTCCCTGAATCAGACGCAAGCCATCCCGGCACTCAATACTGAAGCCTATTGATACAGATAGCTGGATCATTGCTTGTACCGCGTTTGCGGTGGATAGGCATGAGGCTCAGTTCAAGATCGTAGGGTACGATCAGGCAAGTCCATAGCTTTGCGTAACTCGGATTTTTTGGGGCGACCGACCCGTCTTGGCAGTTTGTCAACTGGAAGCGCGGTAATTGATGATGTTGATGGAATAGATTTGGGCCGTCGTTGGTCAATGAATTCAGCAATATCGGAGATACAGACATACCGACGACCGCCGATCTCAATAGTTGGGAGCAGTTCTTTTCCTTCGGCTCTAAGGTTTCTTAGAGTCTTTACCGAGATTCCTCCGACAATCTCACCTGCCTGTTTTTCTGGCACCACCGCCATTCCTCCGGCAGCAGCACGAACTACGTCAAAGGTATTCATCTCTATGAAGCCCGCGATTCACATCCATCAACCCCGAAGCTCGTTTCAAATACGGAATGAGCTGGTGTCTTGAAAATGGCCTATCAAAGATATATGCCATTTAGGAATCATAGGGACGCCACAAGATTATTCGGAGTTGAAATGTGAACTCGGAGGACGCATTTCAGCCTCGCGTTCTTTTTGCGTGGCGGTACGATGAACTACCATGATTGCGAAAGAACATCGGATGCGCGCCACTGAACACCAAGATAGCCTTGCCCTTCTGACTAGCCGCCACAGCGGGTTGCTACTTCCACTCGCTGCTGCGGCACAGGAAATCGGCATCAACCCAAGAACTGCTCACAACCAGATCAGCAAAGGTGTCTTCCCGATACCAACCATTCTTCGAGACCGTCGCCGGTATGTTCATATCAACGAACTGGCCAGCTACCTTGATGGCCTTCGCTAGTAAGTCGGCGAGGTCAGATACTTATCCAGAAACGCATCCCCTCAAAGGGGCTGACGGAGTGATAACGCCGTCATCGAGATCGAGCGCCTCGTCCCGTATTTTCATATACTGATGACAAACCAACGGAGGAGTTATGAACAATCTCGACGTATGTCCGTTCTGCGGTAGCCCGCACACGAAATCCTGTGAAGTGGACATCAACGGATGGATGGTGGAATGTATGGGGTGCCGTGCGACGGGACCTATTGGTCGAACAGAGGCATTATCCGCTGCGGCCTGGAATAAGCGCTTTATGGAATCGCAACCGGTTTCAACAACATCTGCCTGACGCACGTCCTGCTTCAAAGATTTATTTCACTTCCCTGCTGCAAGGATAACGCGTTCACGCAACTCCTTGCCCGGTTTGAAATGCGGCATGTACTTGGCAGGCACTTTCACTTTTTCGCCGGTCTTGGGGTTCCGCCCCAGACGTGGAGGCCGGTAATTCAGGCCAAAGCTACCGAAGCACCGAATCTCGATACGCCCTCCACGTAACAGCACCTCGGACATGGCATCCAGAATCACTTTAACGGCAAGATCAGCATCCTTGCTGAGCAGTTGCGGATGCAATTCGGCCAAGCGATTGATGAGGTCTGAGCGGTTCATGCTTCAGCCTTCAATGTAAAATTGTCGGTAGTTCATCGTCTTCCTTCTTTGGCAGTAGCTGCATAAATCGGCCACCAGCTTCCGTGAAATAGCGGAATTCGACTACCCCGATTGTCCGTTTCTTCTTGGAAATTCCCTTGGGCTTGATCTGTTGCTGCGCAACCCATACCCCACGCCTCGTTTCCAGCGCAAGCGAACACACATCTATCGCGTAGGGCGATGCACCGATGCTTCCATACTTGTCGAGGATTGCGTCCATCTTCGATATTTTGTCTGGTCGAAGCGACCATGCTTCCATGATCGTGAACACAAAATCAGCATCCAATACCGACGCCGCTGACTGGATCATCCGCGCAGACTGGTCTTTGTCCTCGCCGCTGCCCGGCTGAATCATCACTGGGATGACTTCCTTTGTGGTCAGATTGCCAACGAACGCCATTGCCTGAAGCTTTTCGCCTGCCTCCAGGAAGCCCCGCGCTTTGTCAATCAGCGAACTGATGATGTCCATGTAAGCCTGCGGTGGCGTGCTGATCGGCGCCTCTATCATTTTTTCCTCAATATTTGCCACCGGTCATGTAAACCGGGGAAGGTGCGGTGATGTTCGTTGAGCGCCAGCGTCTCGGCATCGAGGCGTTCAAAATCGGCGCTGAGCACGTCGAAAAACTCATCGGTCGCCGTGCTGCCGCCTTTCTCTTCGCCTTCGAGAATCATAACCTGTCCAGAGCGCATCGCGTGAGCGACCTGTTCGCCGAATGGCGTGTTGAGGTTCGGCCAGACCAGCAGCACCATGTCAAAATCGCCGGGGAGCAGTGCCACCGCGTCGCCGTGGTGATCGAGGCGAAACACGGATCGCATTGGATAGCCGCGCTTCTTGTCGCGGGGTTGCCGATAGTCCGTCCAGTCGGCGGCAGTGATTTCAATTCCCTGTTGCGCAAGTTGGTCGGCCAGCCAGCCGGAACCACTACCGGCTTCGAGCATCTTTTTCCCTTTGCACAGGGTTGCCAGTGTGAAAATGCATTCTGCCGTAAATAGGCAGAAGCCGAATTCACGGTTGTAGCGCTTGCGTTGTTGATAGAGCACATCGTATCCATCTGACTGATCCAACAGGTCGCCAGAAGCATATGAAGCGGCAGGCAAGCCGGGAAGCAATGACTCTGCCTGTTCAGCAGCTTCAAGCTCGGCTTGAATGCCGGGGGGTGTCACTTACCGGCCATACCCTTGGCCATCTCATACTCTCGCTGTAACCCGGAGCCGCAATCGACTTTCGGGTCGAAGATCGCCATGCCAACGTGCATGTAGCAAAGGAGTTGCAGACCAGAAAAATCCCCGTCGAGGTTGGTGAGCGAATAGCGCTTCAAGGGATTGTTGATTTCCAGCCCGGACTCGCCAAGCCGCGCAATTTCCATAGTCACACGCCCAACTTGCTCGCGCGGAATTTCGGCGAAGCGCTTCATGGCACCCATCATGTATTCCACCGCATCCGGGCGATACCCATCATCCACAGACTTGCGGAGATCAGCCTGTCCTGCCCGATTCAAAATCTGCTTGGCATCTTCAGCGAACTGCGAATCTGGAAAACGCTTTGCCACGTCTTTATAGACCTTCAGCGCTTCCTTTTTGTGTGTATCTATCGTGTCGAGGCAGCGTGCCAACCCCATCAGTACCGCCGGATTATCTGGTGCCAGTGAAGTGGCCTGGCGGAAATACGGCAATGCCTCTGCGTGCTTCCCTGCACGCGCCAAGGTCGCAGCGAGGTTCTGCTTGATTAGGGCATTGTTGGGCTGGATTTTCGCAGCCGTTTTAAGCACGAATTCAGCCTCGTCGTAGCGCTCAAGTTTGGAGAGCGAAACGCCGATGGCGATGGCAGCGTTGTCGTAGCTCGGATCAAGGTTAAGGCACTTGTTCAGCGGTGCCAGTGATTCCTCGACACGGCCAAGCTCAGACAGTGCTACGCCGTAGTTAAAGCAGATGTCGGGGTCATCGAGCATGCCATACATGGCTTCCAGCCCCGGTAGCGCATCTTCGATATAGCCGTGATGGAGTAGCCCCATCAGATAAGTTTTTGGTTCAATGCCCTGCTGCGGCACCGCGACAACGCGTACCATCCCATCGCTCACGACCACCGCCGCAGTCCATCCCTTTGCAGCGTACTGCATGGCGTAATGCATGATGACCGCCTGCTCAAAACCCGGATCGGTGGTTGGCGGCAAGCCGGTCAGATCAAGTGATGTGAGGGGACGTTGAAAAATCTCTGGTGCTTGCTTATGCATATACGATAGCTTTCAGTAGTGCGGGGTACTCACTTGGGGGTTCGGTGACAATCCCACGAGCATCCTGCATCTTCGGCGATGCCATTGAAGTCGAAGATGGCCAAGATTGGCGTGGGATTCGATAATAACCGAAACAATATCTGTTGTATAAGGTGGATCGCCGAGGGAACCATAAGCACAACTTTTTCAGCGGGATGGAGGCCGCATTGGTAGCGGAACCAGCCAGCGGATTTCCACGTGGCGCCTGACATGTATCGGTTAGATGATTAAATCAGGAAGTCTGGGACAACCGCCCCACTACTGACGGATAAAAATTCCGCTTTGCAAGTAGCGCAGCGATTGTAGTCTGCCGGAATGAGTTTATTTCTTCTTGGCCTTACCCTTGCTGGCGACTGCCTGCTTGAAGGTGGCGCCAGCAGAAAACTTCGGCACTGTCGTCGCTGCGATCTTGAGCTTCTCGCCGGTTCTCGGGTTCTTGCCTTCGCGCGCCGCGCGCGCTGCCGGCTTGAATGTGCCAAAGCCAATCAGGGCTACCGAATCTCCCTTGGCAACAGCCGTTACAATTTCGTTAATCAGAACATCCAAGGCACGGCCAGCAGTCACTTTGGACAGATCGGCTTTGGCAGCCAGCGCTTCAATCAGTTCGGATTTGTTCATTGAGTTTCTCCACAGTTGGTTGTTTTATGAAAGGTGAATCTTATCTCATTTTTGCATGGGTTGATTGCGTGAAAGCGCTCGTGATGCCGCGTCGAGATCAATCCCTTCGGTCGCTGGTTGCCCGTCACGGCACAGGTTGAGTTCGTAGCGAATTACAAACGGAATCAATTTTCCATCCTGGGTCGGCACCGCATCTTGCATCAAGGTCGCTTGCAGGCGAGCACAACCTGCTTCGGCAAACTTCTGCACTGTCCTGACCTGAACCATCACGGGCGCAGAGGAACGTGTCTGTGCCTTGAAAAATTCGGCCATTGCCCCGCTCAACTCTCCATCGGACAGCCCATTGGGCGCATCAATCGCCGCGATCAGATGCTGTTTCAAATCTGCCGCAAGAATATCCTTGCTCCCGAGAAGAGCGAAAAAACAGAGAGCCATCGTGAGTGCTTTCATAGGTCTGTTCATGGGTTGTAGTAGCTATTGACGCGTTGCTGGACGGTGCTCTGGACGTTCTGCCCGAAAGATGAAGCACTTGGCACATTCACACTGGCGGAGATTTCCTGGACGAACTCGCTCATGTCGATGCGGGAAAAATCGAGTTGCTCAAACTCCGACGTGGTAAATCCAGAGCAGTCTGGCCCCTCGGCGCTGCCCCATCCTTTGCCCACCTGCCCCCTGCCCTGTTCATTGATGATCCGGGCCAGGCGAGAGTTGAAGCAGCAATACGATTCTGTCTGCTCGATACAGGTTTTAATGATTGGCACGCGCGCAGAGCAGAATGAGCCAACATGAACGCATAGGTTGGCATCCCTGTGCATCGCCAGAAGCTGCTCGGATTGTTCGCACGACAGAAGTTCCGATATCAGTTGAATTGCCACGGCTGCCGCCAGTGAATAGGGGTCAAAGTACAGATTGAAGCTCCCCAACGATCCAAGCGAATAGACAGGGCCACCGAGCAGGCCGCTGGTTACCGTTCCCGTGGAAAACGTCATTCCATAAAAGCTGAACGACGGCTGAAAATCTGTAGGTGTAAAAAGCACCTCCGATGAAATCATGGCCTGCGCTCCCGCTTCGATATAGCTGGAGTACTGGGGGTACATGAAGTCGAACATGTATTTGCTGCCCGCATTGATCGCCATCTGACCACCGGCAAAAGCACCCTGAACGGCCGTCGACATCAGCACGTTGTTGCTTCTGGCCGCACCGCCACCGCCCTTCTTGCAACAATTCACCAGGCCAAAAAGCTTCTTGCGGCACTGCTCCCCCACCCCTTTGAACAGTCGCTGATCCGCACCATAGACACCTGCCTCGCGTGCCGCCTCCATCGAGGCCATCGCTTTCCCGAAATCCAAATCGGCAGGATTACTGGTATCGAAGCACCCGCTCCCACCTTGGCAAAACGATCGCTGATCACAAACCGTGCGCTGGGTCTGTGATGCCGGCGAGGTCTGGCACGAGTAGGTTCTCTCGCTCATGTCGCATGCCCCGGAATCCAACTGGTCAATGCATTGAGATGAGACCTGTGTGCAACCCCGATCAATCAACTCCTGACAGTCGTTGGTCAGCGTAGTACCAGCACAGGTGTAATCCTCGGAGCGAGCCCAACAGGAATCCCCTGAGCTTTGCGCCCCGGCTGGCAATGGGGATACGGTAGTCAGGCAGACCTGCAGGCCGTTAATCGTTTTGCAGGGCGTACTATCGGTACAGGTCGTCGCCGCATGGACGCAATTGCTGCTTTGCGCGAATGAGGTGCACTGGCTGGTATCCAGTGTGTTCGACGTGATGGTGTAGGACGTATTGAGCTCAACCACTGTCGGGGTGCTCGTCGAGGCCGTGACGTTGGTGCATTGATACCGTCGGGTATATTGGTTGCATGACCCGTCGAATGCCGTGCTGTCGCAGGTCGAACTGACCAGCGCACACCCTTCGGTTGCTTTGATGGCCGCGCAATAGTCGATGTGATTCTCGGCAATGCAGGAATAGTCATCCTGATAGCGCCAGCATGTAGCCGTAGAGTTGAGTCCACCCGCTGGCGGCATCACGCCGGCCAGGCACACCGTCGCCCCGCTGGGGTCGACCTTGCATGGCGTCGAGTCGACACAGCTATGCGCCGCCAGACGACAGCGGGAATTTTGAGCATAGCTACTGCACTGGCTGGTATCCGCAGTATCTGTCGCCAGCGTGTAGGTGTTATCCAAGCGAACCGTGTTGGTGGGGGTTCCCTGGCTGGAGCCACATCTAAACGTCTTCGTGTAAGTATTGCAGGTGCTATTGAAGGCGGTATCGCTGCAAGTTGAACTGGTCTGCGCGCAACCAGCCGCCGTCAGAGCCGAACAGTAATCAATCGAATCGGGTTTGATGCAGGTATAGGTATCCTGATACTCCCAACAACCGCCGACGTCTGCCAATGTCACGACAACGCCAGAGATTGTCTTGCTTGCGGTGCTATCAACGCAGGTCGAGCTTTCCAGCCGACAATCGCCGGCGACAGCTTGATCCACAAAGGTCATGAGTAGCAGCGCTACAAACGTCAGTGCCTTCATTACTGTGTTCGCTGTTGCAAAGTGGCGCACTCATTGGATACCCAACTGCTGACGGTTTTCGACATCGGTAGTTGGAGTGGCGCCCCGGTTCCAGTCCCCCCGGAGGAATTGCACCCGGAACTGACATTGCGCATCGAAGGCGTGCAGGTCGTTGAGCTGCAGCTGACGCTGAAATACACATAGAGATTGCAGCCGAACCCGAGGTTGCTGACGTAGTAGTCGGTAACCGACTGCCCGGGAGCTACGGCAACCGGGAACTGGCCGTAGCTCCCATCCCATGGGTAGCCAATCCAGTTGTAGTCGTAGCGATTCACACCGTCATAGGACCGGTAAGGCTCCACCACATACGACAGGCCATCACTTCCGCAGAAGATGTTCATGGCCATGTACGGGTCTACGCACCAACTGCAATCCATGAACGCCGCCCGGCCCAGCCAAGCGCCGGGCGTGCATTGGCCAAATCCGACCGTGGCCGACACCCCACGCCGACAGCTCAACGTTTCATATCCCTGCATCGTCTGGTTGCATTGATAGTTGTAGCTGGTGTTCACCGCAATCTGCCGACCGATGTAGCAAGTGGCATCGCTGAGCGTTTGCATCTGTTCGACACATTGGTACAGATGATGTTGATCGACGGCGATCTGGCGCTCGGTTGAACAGAAATTGCTGGTTACGGGCCGGTACTCGGTACAGACCTCTGTCGAAAACGTGGCTGGCATGGTTTCCGTCACCACACGGCATTGCTCCGTACTCGACCCGATATTGACGCCAGTGACCTGCAAGGTTGGGTTGCTGGCGATGGAATTGGCACGACTGATCAGAGGATCGGTAGCACGATCAATCGAAAAGGCCGGCCGCACGCTCGGGTTGCGCGCCACAAAATTCACCGCATCGCACTCCTGCCGCCGATAGGTGTCGGTGTCCGGCACCTGGCTAGCGCAGTCCGTAACCTTGGTGACACCGGGTCCAGATAGCTGCCCCTGCCCTCCTTGGAACAACTGGGTTTGCGTGGCGCTCTGCCCGTAACCGGGAACCATGGACGCGGCATTCCCGCTACCGATACCCTGAAAGGCACCATTGATCGAGCCTGATCCAAGCGCCCTGCCCTCGGTGAATGCCGTACCTGAGTCATAGCCCTGCGCTACCGCGTTGGTGGGGGTCGCCATGAAAACCATGCCCCAGACAAAAAGGCACCTCATGGACGTGATCCAGCCAATCTTGCGGAATAGCGTCTTGCGGCTTCTGCCCAAGTCGGCGCCTGGCGTTCAATAAGATCGAGGGCGTAGTCCTGACCAACGTCGCCATCAACCTTGATATAGCTTGTAGGAACAGCGCATCCGTCATTTCCAATCTTGGTTGCTTGCGCGGCTCGTGCGATTACCAGCGCCGGGACTTGAGCTACCTTGAACTGTTTGAAGGCTGGTGGATGAATAATGGCCGTGACATTCCGCTTCCCGATCAAGGCAGCCAGCTCCTCCCCCATACGACTCAGGGAGTTACCTTTGAGTCCTCGAAGCACGAGGACGGCACCAGACTTCTCCGACTGGACGACGATTCGTTCAAGCGCTTCCTTCGGCATCGAGAACGAGACGAAGACCATCAGCTCGGGGATGTCAGATGGCATTGCTGCCGTGGGTGGAGACATACGACGATAGGGCTCTGCGATCTGGGAGATATCCGGACTCTTGGCTACTGGCTTCGGTAATGCGTCAGTTTTTGGTACCGACAACGGATTCGCTACTCTTGCCGGCCCCATCCCCTTAAGAGCATCCTCCATGCGTTGCCGCGCCACGCGCATGTCGCCATCGCTTGGCAGCACAGCCTGCGCCCATGCGATGCTCGACACTGAACACGCAATTGAAGCTGCGATGAGTACGCCGCACCGATATCGATTCATGGCTTCAAAACGCTCCCTGGCAGCAGTTGCGTTTTCGGAAAACCATGTAGGCGAAGTCCTCGCCTTCAAAAGGATATTCTTTGCCAGCTCCCCACAGAACCGTTGATCGCCCCAGAGGCTGGCAGCATTTGCCAGCGATCTGCGCCGTCTGCGGGATCGGGTACAGCATCTGGTACTTGTAGCCGGTCTTGTCCATGATCGGCTGCGGATAGTAGCCACAGAGTCCATCCTCGCCGGATGCCGCCCACATCAGCCCCTCACGATGCATCTTCGCAATCAGGCGAGTCATTTCCAGACTGGATGCCTGGACACCACCAATATGTGCCTGCACGTTTCCGTTAAGTGGATAGAGGCTTCCCTGGCATCCCGCACACCAGAACAACGTGTTCAGGGGAAACCCTGCTGTTGCCGCTACACAATCCGCAGCACAGGCAGCACGGGCCGGCAGATTGCCGAACAGAGCGACATCGGGATTGAAAATAAAGGTCAGCTCGTCGTCGTGCCACATTGGATCGAGCTCGGTGAGATAGGCCACATCGAAAGAACTCTGCTCCAGACAGGCATTGTCGAAGATGGCTTCCAGCCAGAAGATGATTGGGTCGATATACCAATGCACCTGATAGAAGGATGAGGTCGATGTGCTGTCCTGGCTGAAGCGCGAACCTCGCGGCGCATCAAACCCGGGATTCAGCTCAACGCCGCCGAGGCTGGCCATGCAAAACGGCTGGCGTACCACATCCACGCGACGAACCGGCTCCCAGAAGCTCACCTTGAACCCCACCCGCAATTGCGACTGGCACATGCAAACGGGAGATCCTCCGGGGTTGGGTGTGTCTTCCTGCCCCATGGATACCAGATCAAGGCCACCGAACCGGATCGGGAGCATGCAACTCCAGCAAATATCCGTAATCGGGTTCGCAAACCGGCCGGTACAGGTCGCGCTCGCGAACACCGGTTGCGAGTTCCCCATGGCGATTGCAAGCACGAGGATGAGAACGAACTCACGGAAGGACTTCATCGACCCTCAGCCTTTTTCCGTCTTGAGTCACTACTGCTGGCACCTGACGAATACCCAAGCGGCGAACCAGCGCTCCGCCCTGGTCGTAGAAGACCCGGTGCTTCCAGTTACGCATGAGATTCAAGGGTTCGCCAGCAACCATGATGGGCTTTGCCGCACCTTTGAGCTTCCGCATCGTCTGTTTTACAAAGGAGACTTGTCGGCGATCACGCCCGTCAAAGAAGATGAGTTCGTCTCTAAGGGAAACATGATCCAGCGGATTCACCTTCAGCCCGCGCGCAAACAAGATTGCGCCGTCCACACCTCGGATGTCGTGATCCATAATCATCGTTGGGACGTGGTAGAAAGTGCGCTTGACTACTGTCGCCTTGAGGCTAGGCACAGGTTTGGGCTTTTCGACTGCACCGATGACACGATCTCGGTATTCGCCTTGCTTCTTGGATAGCTCGCCGTTTTTCTCCATCTGATAGAGGCTCGACTGGATGACTTCCAGCAGGTCAGGTTCAGCGATGTCGTAGGTCGGCCCGACGACACCGAGATCGTCAGCGTGTGCAATAGGCAACAGGCTGATGAGCAGTGAGGCGAAAATATGGGAGTGAATCGACATGAGACCGATTCTGGGCGCGCGATATCAGTGATGGATTTTGAAATGCGAACTTTTAGGGCGCATTTCGATGCCGCAAGTCACATCAGATTCGATGTGCCTTCAATGCTTAACGGGATAAGCAAAGGTAGCCGCTATCGCTTAATCGCGGCGGGCAGGCCGTGGGGGAGAGCACCGCTCAAGTATGCGCTTCCAGCCATTCCTGGCAGCAACGGCCTCTCGAAGAATATCAACATACTCAGCCCCATCAACACGATCATCCGGCGGCATCGGTTCTTCAGCATGTTCTGACAAAAGTCTGCTGCGCGCCGAGCGGGTTTCGCCAAGCTCAAGAATTCGGCTATAGGCTTCGCAGGCATATGCAAAGGTCTCGCGTTTGGCAAAATCGATTTCGAGCAGCCACTCGCGACGACGGGTTTCGGGTAGTCCGAGCGTTTCACGCTTGCAGTTGTGAAAAATATGAGCTGCTTCGTGGATCACGTAATCTTCGAGCGGATTGTTGTTGCTAAAATACTTCATGGACACGAAGCAGGTCGTCTCTTCGCTCAA
This sequence comes from Nitrosomonadales bacterium, assembly GCA_016716325.1. NCBI lineage: Bacteria > Pseudomonadati > Pseudomonadota > Betaproteobacteria > Nitrosomonadales > Nitrosomonadales bacterium. The sequence goes on along the minus strand of JADJWO010000008.1, from coordinate 498 downwards.
GCCGACAATGTCTGGAGCACTCTCAGAAAGCGGCTTTGCATCCAGACTTGCGAGGTAGATGTTCGCCAGATCCCACGCGGTCTTGAGCCACGTTGCCTTCTCAAGGACAGTATTTATCGTCGCGGGTGTAAGAAAGACGACCGAGCGCTCAAGCATGTCGAGGATGATAGCTTGCTCCTTTTGCGGAAACAGCCCTTGCACCATGGGTGCAAATTTCTCGCGTGTATTTATGTCCAGGCCGGAATACTCCTGGCATGCAGATACGGCAGCTTGTTCGGCTCGTTCCCGAACTGCTGAAATGAGCGCACAACGCAGTGCGGCATCCCCGTTTATCGCCCTACCAACGACCGAATCACCGGGCCATATCGTGAATAAGATATCGTCGTGGTTGCCACTGGAGAGAAAGCGATCAACTTCTGCTCGTTGCAATGTATTCATCGTTCTGCTGCTGCATTCGTTAAGGGCATGGCGGGTATTCGATAGCAATGAGTCTTCCCC
>JADJWO010000007.1 GCA_016716325.1 Nitrosomonadales bacterium | reverse complement strand
GGTCTGCACGGTGCAGACGGCGGCGGCCTGAGCGGTCAGCGTTCCTGTCAACAGCGCGCAGGCAAGCAGCATCCGGGGCGGTGTTTTCATCTGCATTATGGCTTCCTTTTTAGCCCCCGCACCGAGGTCGCACACCACCTCGCCGAGGTCGTTGATGAAATTCCTTGGATTCCGGCACCATCAGTGTGAAATGGCAGTCGCGCCGCTCGTTGAAGATACGCCTGGTAGCTGCCGGCGGCGATGCCCTCGACATAGATTTCGCCGCCGAAGCCGATTACCGTCTTCTGGCTGACCCCGTTACCGTTCAATTCCATGCCGGAGTATTGCGCCGATTCCAACATCGCCTAGCCGATAGAAAGCTTTGCCGCCAATGATCTGCATCTTTCTGACTCCGAAATCAATCACGCCGCCGCCGCGATAACCCGGTAGTCACCACCTTGGAATTGGAATCAACCGCGTAGTTGGAACGGGATCTCGGCGGTATCGATGGAGAGAGCGTGTTATCCATGTAGGCATGCAGGTGGGGTAACGCCAGCGTGCCATTTGCATCGGTCTCGCCCACTTGCTGGTTCTGCACGCGCACCTTGACCCGCTTCATGCCGGGTACGCGCACCACTGCATAGCTATCGCGGATCGGGCGCGTCAGGTGTCCTCCCCCGGCCAGCAGCACTGCGCCGCTCATGCTGGCATCGTGGGTGGGCGCATTACCGCTACCGGAGCGCCCCAACTGGAATTCGCCGTGGTCGTGGTGATATTGCAGGCGCGCGGTACTGGTGGTGTCGCCCTGTGGTGGTGCCGTAATGCCCGCGCTGTAACCGTAGCCGTTGCCCAGCGGCGGCGAAAGTTGCAGTTGTATGCCGAAAGTGTTGCTGCTGTTGTCGCGGCTAAAGTTCGCCGAAAGATACAGCCCGTTGCTGAAACTGTGGCCGAGCGACGCCTGGATGCGGTTTTCGGGGAAGCTGAGGTAGCCAACTGCGAGTGAATTGGGTTGAGAGCGAAACATTGCGCGGCAGCATGGTGTTCATGGCCAGCGTGGCATCCTGCACGCGGCTGTCGTCAAAACGCATCGCGCGCGACCAGCGGCCGGTGACCGATGCGTAACTGCCGAGCCCTACCGCCAGCGACGCTCCCGCCGCGCCAGCGGTTGGCTGTCGGGCTTGGCTCAGTGGATCGTATACGCCGCCGTAGTTGACGGATTGGCGGGTGTAGAAGAGGCCGGGCGAGGCAGTTTGGTGCTGGCATAACTGTAGTCCGCCTGAAACTGCTGACCGCTCACCCCTTGTCTGCGGCTGGTGGCGGTGACCAGACCGAGTTGGCCCATATTGCCGAGCAGCATGTCGGCCGTCACGCCGCCGCGCAGATCGCTGCCATCGCTTTCCAAGCCCAGTCCCGGCGTGAGCCAGTCGGCGTAACCGTAGCGGTGGCTGGCCATAAGCACCGGCTTGCCGTTGTAATGCAATGCGCCGAGCGCATCCTGGCTGCGCCTCACGCCAAAGGAATAGTCGTAGCTGTGCAGACCGGTCGCCAGCAAGCCGGTGGAGGTATAGAAAGTATCGTTGATGACACTCTCCCTGCCGAAAGCATCGCGCACCAGAATCTTCGACTCGCCCAAACCGGAGCGGTAGTAGGGGATGTTGCGCAGGTCGAGTTCTCCGGCGGGGAACTTGCCTTGAAGACCATATTGCCGGCGATATACACCTCCACCTCGGAAGGATTGAGCAGCATCGCTTGCATCGCCAGCGGCGGGCCGGTGAAGATGCTGGGGCCATGCCGTAGTTCTTGAACATGCGCACTTCCGCCCAGCGTGCTGCTGCCCAGTCGATTGCCGGAAGTGCCGGTCACATCGCCCGCCATCAAGCGGCGCAGTTCGTTCGTATCGTCGTATACCAGTTGCGACTGGGTGCGCGTCAGCTGACGCCCATTTTGCCAGTTGAAATTATTTATCCGCGAGAGACCGTTCCAGTTGGCGGCCAGCTCCAACGGTGCACTGTAGCTATCCGCAGCAAACGGACTCTTGTTGTAATTGAGGTTGTAATTCAGATACAGCGCATTGCTGCTGATCAGGGTCGCGGTCGACGGCTGGCGCAGTTGCAGCGTTTCAGTGTGCCCGCTCAGCATTGCGGGATCGGCCTCAATGGAGACGCTGCCGTTGCTCTCGTCCAGCTTGAAGCGCAACCGCGGTGCCAGACTTTTGAGCGAGAGCCGCTGCCCGTCGTCGGCCGTTAGTCCGCGCGTCAGACCCATGCGCGCGAGCGTGTCGCGGTCAAGCAACAGATCGTCGCCGTCGCGCATCATGAAAACTCGCCGACCGCCATGGTGTTGAGCGTCACGCTGGCGATGAGCGGTCCCGATCCGGCGGTTGCGGATAGAAGGGGGACTTTTTCTGCTGTGATTCTGCGGCAAAAGGACAGGTCGGCAGCATGGCCAGCGCCAGCAGCGAGAAGAACTGTGCGCAAACCAAAACCCGCTGCGCGCGGGGCGCGGTCGTTGCATTGTCATGCGCGACTCCAGTGTGCAGCAGGGGCTGCTTTGTCCTCGATACCTTCACACTCCTTGGCGCTCACCGGAAAACTGCTCTGGCTCTTGTCCTTCTGGGTGTGTGCGGTCAGCGCGAGGGTATCCATCTTCAGGCAGTCGGCGCGCGAGATGCTCAGCGGAACAGCTTGCTCACACCGGCCAGCACATACCAGCCGGACACTTCGCCGCTGTAGCTATCTTTGTTCGCCTTGCTGCCGCGCATCTCCAGCTTGTTCATCGAGTAATAGCGCGTGCCGTGGTTCTCAATGCGCGCCATCAGCTTGCCGTCGGCCAGCTCAATACCTTTGATCTCCGGCTTGGTTGGTTGCTGCGCCCTTTGGGGTAGATAAAAGCGGGCGAACTGATCTGCAACGCGAAGCGGGCACCGGTCACACCCGGCTCATCCACCGGCAACTCGCGTACGAACAGGCGGAAACTCTTCTCTTTATTTCCCACCTCTTTCTGGTATCCCACGCGCACCACCTGCTGCCCCTTGGGCGGAACCGAAAAGATCTTCGGGAAGAACACCAGTTCATCGGTCTCGGTCAACTGTTCCGCGCCGGACTGCGCATCCTGCTGCCAGTCCATGGCGCGCACCTGAATGTTGGCCGGCTTGTCGCCAGAATTGAACACCGTGAGGTTACCGATGTTGGCCCTTCCTCCAGTTCCACGCGCATCGGATAGGTCGAGATCGAGCGGCTACGGCAGCTTGCACCGTGGTAAGGGCGGCGAGAATCGCGATAAGAACGAATTTCATGGTTGCACTCCTGATAGCTAAGGTGCGCAAAGATAGCGGGTGACAACCGAGAACTGGCCGAGCGATGCCGATCGTCCTGCCTTCTGATCCATCCAAATCAGATATCCGGGGGTTCAGGGTGGCGTGCTACACTGTGACCATACTTTGTGACCATGGGAGGGCGCAATGCAAACAGCCATCGGAGCAGGGGAGTTCAAATCCAAGTTGCTTGAAGCTTCTCGACGACATCGCCGGAGAAACGCGGGACCTTGGTCATCACCAAGCACGGCAAACCCGTGGCAAAGCTGGTGCCCATCGAGCCGGAGCAACACCTGTTCGGCGCGCTCAAGGGGAGTGTCGTTGGAGAGACGGACATCGTTTCACCGATCAACGCCGAATGGGGAAGCTGCCATGAATCTGGTGCTATTGGATACCCATGTTTGGGTGTGGTTGCTTAATGGCGACTGCAAGCTCAACCCGAAGGCATTAAAAGCCATCGAGCAATCCTTGGCTGAAGAAGCGGTTCTGTTGTCGGCCATTTCCCTGGGAAGTGGCGATGCTGGCGAGTAAAGGAAGGCTCACCCTGGATCGGGATGTTGGAGAATGGGTGAGCGCAGCCGCCGGTATCCCGGGCATCCGCATAGAAGCCATTACACCCGAGATCGCCGTCGCCAGCACACGACTACCGGGGAACATCCATCCTGATCCGGCTGATCGCCTGATCGCTGCAACGGCACGCCATCTGGGCGCACTGCTGATCACTGAAGACCAACTCCTGCTGAACTGTGCAGCAGCCAAGCATCTGAAGGCGTTAAAAGCTGGCAGGTAAGCATCTCGTCCAGCGGATCTTTCGGCGGGAAAAGGCTGATCACTTCAGCTCCTTGATCAGGTCAGGTGCTTATCCAGCAGTTTGAACAGATTGATGACCGCCGCCACCGGCTTGGCCTGTCCGTGCTCATAGCGAGAGAAGGCATTCTTGCCGCCCCCCGCCAGTTTGGCGGCTTGCGCCTGAGTGAGTTTCAAGCGTTTGCGGATGGATGCCAACTCACTCGCAGCCTGTCGATCCACCTGGTCGCAATGCCAGCCATGCCGCTTCTTCGGCAGCGTCATAGATCAAGATCGCTTCGCCGTTCGAATGAACGCGTAATGGGTTGCTTATGTAGCCGACAGTAAGCTTTCATACGGAATGTGCAAGCCATCATGCAGACGTTTCACCATTTGCAAGCTGAGCCGCCGTTTGCGGTTCAATACTTCAGATACGCGCCCGCTTGACCCGATATAAGGCTCAAGGTCTTTTTGAGTGAGACCCTGTTGTTCCATTCTGAATTTAATGGCTTCCACTGGATCGACCACACCGATCGGAAAATGCTTGTGCTCGTAAGCTTCAATGAGCGTTACCAGGATTTCCATTTCGTCTGCCCTCGGCAGCGTTCCCTCGGCGGCTTGAAATACAAGTTCAAGCCGCTTAAAGGTGGCGCGCAAATCGTCGTCGTTGCGAATCGGTTTAATATTCATTGATCGTCTCCACGTTGATCTTGTAGTACTGCGCATGGGTTCCGACAAACTTGACCCAAGCGATCCCGGCGCGATATTGCATTTCTACAACCAGGCGGTACTTATTACCTGCGATGTTGAACACGATGCGGTTGTTCCCGGAAACACTCGCGTTCCTGTACTGCTCTTTACATCCTGCGGTGTCTTCCAGATTGCTTTGGTCGCCTCGTCGTACCAGCTTTGTAAAGCCCCCATCGAATCTGCACACTCTGGCTGACCCCAGAATCTAACTAATGTGCTCTTGGCAATCACCCGCATGTCAAACCTCCCAATTTGGGAGATTGTAGTCTTGGCACGAATCAAGGTCAATCTGTTGTTTTCAAATTAAAAGCCACCGCCCGCCGGGGAATCCGGATGCCCATAAAGATCCGCAGCAAGCAAACCCTGCATAACAGACAGCGCATCCGCCTGCGGTAAACCCGCAGAGCGAATCCCCGTCATCGCTCGGTCAGTTCTCGGTTGCCTGCCCTTACCATCGCGCCGAACCGACCGGACAGGCTTGGGACATCTCTCCCCAATAGTGATCCCGCCTGCCCGGTCACCCGCAAGGCAAAGGGACAACATGGAAACTCTCAATCGCATCCGCTGTGGCCTGCTGGCGGCGCTGTTATCGGCAACGCTGCTGCCCGGCACGGCCACGGCGGCGGTCGCCAGCAATAATCTGAATATCTCCGTATCCGTTCCCGCCACAGCCAGCCTCACCGTGCAGCCCATGGACTTCGGCAGCAGCTTCAACACCGCAACCGACCTGCAAGCCACCGCCACCCTCACCGTCAGGATAGACCAGTCCATCCCCTACAACGTGACCCTCGATGCCGGTATGAATTTCTCCGGCGAGCGGCGCATGAGCAACGGCAGCGGCGGCTTCCGCAGCTACCTGCTCTACAAAGATGCCGCGCGCACCCAACTGTGGGGCGACTCCGATTTTGCCGCCAGCTATACGTCAGGCAGCAGCACCGCCGCCACCGCTACCGCCAACCAGAACGCGGTCATCACCGTCTACGGCCTCAGCCCCGGCGGCACCCATCCGGCGGGCAACTACAGCGATGCCGTCACCGTCACCATCCACTACTGATGACACGCGCGATAAAAAACTTGTTTCCGCTCGGCCAGTTCTCGGCAGGGGGTGGATAAAGTGCGCACATTCGGCCAAGCCGGTATCGGCGATCGTCCACGAAAGACACGAAAGGACACGAAAGGGAATTCTCTAGAACGCAGAACCATTCGTCATACCCGCGAACGCGGGTATCCAGTGTTTTGAACCAACTGGGCTCCCGCCTTCGCGGGAGAGACGAAATGCATTCATGGCGGCTTTCTTAAGTCGCAAGGATGAACAGGGCGGGCAGTTCAGAACGATCTTTGTTTTATTTCGTGTTTTTAGTGTTTTTCGTGGACGAGGTTTTTAAGGATGCGCTGATTATGTCGTCATTCCCGCGAAAGCGGGAATCCAGCTTGTTGATTCGACTGGGTTCCCGCTTTCGCGGGAACGACAAAAAACAGACTTGTTCAGCGTTTCCTTAATTGTTCAATCAACCAAAGGAGCAAACCATGCAACGCAAGCTAAGACACATCGCCACCGCCATCGCGCTCGCCGGGCTGTTGCCCGCAGCAGCACAGGCGGCTACCACCACGGCGCAGGTCAACGTCACGGCCACCACCGTGGCGGCCACGGCCAGCATCAACGTCTCCGGTGCGCTCGCCTTCGGCAGCGTGCAAGACACCGCCACCGCCACCGCGCAGACCAGTTTCGATGTCATCGTCAGCAGCGGCTTTCCCTACGCCGTCGCGCTCGACGGCGGCGCGAACTATGCCGCCGGGCAAAGCTTCATGAAAGACGGTGGCGGTCTCAACGCCCGCGAATACGTGCTCTACCAGGATGCCGCCCGCCTTAACGTATTTGGCCCCGCCGGCAGCAACCTGAGCGGCCTCACCGGCACCGGTGCCGCGCAAACCTACCCGCTCTACGCCTCGCTACTCGCCGCAGCAGGCACCACCGGTGCGATCAGCGACATCGTCACCATCACCGTCACTTACTAATGTTTTTTAACCCAAGGAGAAACAACATGAAAAGCAGCAAACTCAAACTCGCAGCGATCCTCGTGGCACTCGGCATGGTGCCGGCATCGGCCATGGCGGTCACAACCGCCACATTGAATGTTAACGCTGTGTTTACTTCGGCAACTGCCAGTATCTCTGTAGCCGGCCCACTGGATTTTGGCACTAGACTTATTGACGGCGTTGGTGGCGACATGCTGGCATACACGACGTTCGACGTGACGGTCACTAATGGGGTTAACTACACAGTGACGCTGGATGGCGGGTTGAATCCTAGTAGCACAGACACAACTGTGAAAAATATGACTTCCGCCGCAAACTCGCTCTGGTACATTCTGTACAGAACAGGAGGTCCTTTGGGTGTGCCATGGGATTCGGCAGTACCAATTCCTGGTACAGGTACTGGCTCTCCCCAGACCTTTAACGCAGATGCATTAGGGTATAGGGCAACGCTGTCGACTCAGGCAGGTACCTATTCGGATACCGTGACGATCACCGTCACTTATTGATTGAGTTGCGCCCCGCGATTGCGGGGCGTTACCTCAGCCTCTTGTTACAAAGAGGGAATCTGTTGCTGTGGCCGCCTTGGGCGGCTCAAGTTTTTCTGCCCCTGCGGGGGACTTATTCAATGAACTTCCGGCTGTGCCGGGGGTGTTTAGATTCAGCTCGATGGAGAGACGATGATCGCGGGGAGATATTTCAGCGGCATGCTGATCGCAACGATGTTCGTCTGCCTCGGGCAGGCATCTGCGGCCACGGTCACCTCGACGATCCGCGTCACGGCCACCACGGTGCAGACTTTGGAGCGGGCGGGGGCGGGGGATGATGACGATTTTGATCTCCAATCTGCCAACAGAATTTCACGGCAGTTCGAGCGGCGCATCCGCCTCGTGCCCGGCCATGCGTATCACATCGTGCTGGAAGGGCGCGCGGCGAGGCATTGGGAGTATGTGCGCGAGACGGGCAGTGTGATCGTGGTGCGCCGCCGCGCCGGTGCGTCATTGTTCGATCTGTCTGAGCGCTTGACCATCGGCATAAGCTATTGAGGTGGTCTGTGCCGGACTGTGATCGAGCCGGGATTTTTCCTTGACGCGACAGGGGGTGTTGGAGGAGATTCGGGGTGTCGGGCCAGTCGGCAAGGTCAGAGCAGGGTGAGTGGATGAGTGCCAGTGAGTTGAATACGCAGCGCAGTGTGTTGATCGTGGAGGATGATGATGCCGTCCGCGAGCATTTTGCGCGCTCTATCGTGCAGCATCCGGGCTTGTCGTTGCACGGGGCGGCGGCGACGTTTGCGGAGGCCGAGCGCTTGATGCAGAAATGCCCGGATGTGTTGCTGGTCGATCTGGGGCTGCCGGACGGCAACGGGGCGGAGTTGATCCGTTTGCTGAAGGCGCGCGAGACGGGCAGTGAGGCCATTGTGATCACGGTGTTCTCGGATGAATTCCGGGTGGTGGAGGCGATCCGGGCGGGGCGGTGGGGTATCTGCTTAAGGATCTGATGCCGGACGATATCGGGGTGATGACGATGGAGATGCTGGGCGGTATCTCGCCGATCTCGCCTGCGGTGGCACGTTTCATCATCAATGCGCTGCGCCCAGCAGCGTCCCCAGCGCAGCCGTTGAGAGTGCCTTTGTCGCCCAAGGAGCTGGATGTGCTGCAACTGGTGGCACGTGGCTATTCGCGCGACGAGATCGCCGGGATGATGGGCAACAGTGTGCACACCGTGGTTTCGCATATCCGCAATATCTACAAGAAACTGGAAGTGAACAGCCGCAACGAGGCGGTGTTCGAAGCCTGCCAGTTGGGCTTGATCAATCTGAATGGCCAATAAGCTGCGCGCGGCGTTATTTTTTATCCTGCTGGTGGCTGCATTTTCCGCGCAGGCAGAGGCGGTCGCGCCGGATGCGCGGTATCAGCTCATCACCCGTGCAGAGTCGGTGCGCAGTACGCCGGATGTGGTTCGCCCGCCGCATTCGGGTGACTGGGAGCCGTTGGAGATGCCGGATAGCTGGAACAAGCGTTATCCCGGCTATGGCGGTCATGCCTGGTATCGCATGCCGTTGTACGATGTCGCACTGGGTACCGGCAAGCTTGGCGTGCTATTGCCCCGGCTGGATATGGAATGCCGAAGTCTGGGTGAACGACCGGCTGATCGGCGACGGCGGCAGCATGGACGATCCGGTTGCGCGCAACTGGCACCGCCCTTTGTATTTCGTGTTCACGGAAAGAGCCTTGAAGCCGTCGGACAACTGGCTGTACATCCGGGTGTATGCCTATCCGAATGATGGCGGCGGGATCGGGAGTGTCTATTTCGGTCGCGACGAGGCGGTGCGGCCGCTCTGTGAACAGGCCTATTTCGTGGATACCACGCTCAGTGTGGCGGCGCTGGCCATGACGCTGATCGTCACGCTGGTGTTGCTGACCTTGTGGTTGTTGCGAAAAGGCGAGTCGCTGTATGGATGGATGTGTGCATCGGGGGTGTTCTGGAGCATCGTTATCGCCAACCAGTTGCTGCTTTATCCGCCGCTGTGGATGAGCCGCTATGTCTGGGAATGGCTGGCAGAGCCCATCAGTTTTATACGCTCGCCCTGTTGATGGTGGTGCACCGTTTCGTGGCGGTTCCTGGCCGCGCATCGAAGCAGTCGCTGCGGTGTACTTCATCTCAACTTCTATCATCAATCTGGTGTTCGCGGGTGACATGATCGTCACCTGGTTCAACATTACGCACATCGGCGCTATCGCCGCAGGCTTCTACTTGATCGCGTTCTGTGCGCGCAGATTCTGGCTGGAACGGCAGGGGCGGGCGCTGGGCATGGCGATCGCCATCGCCTGTTGTCTGGTCATCGGGATACACGATTGGCTGGCGATCGTCACGGGCAGCCAACTGGGGACTTTGCTGGTGATGCAGTTCGGCCCGCTGCTGGTGCTGCTGCTGCTGGGACTGTGGATGACGCTGCAATTCTCGAAGGTGCTCGATAGCGAAGAACGCCGCCGTCAACTGATCGAACAACAGATCGGTGAGGTCAGCCTGGAGCTGAGTGCCGAACATGCCAAGCGGATGGAACTGGAGCGCAAGAACATCATATTAGCCGAACGCCAGAATTTCTCGCGCGAGCTGCACGACGGGATGGGAGGCCATCTGATGGCGTTGAAGAGCATGCTCTCCAATGACGGGCGCAAGGATGAAGGAATATTGAAGGCACTGGATCAGGCCATCGTCGATATGCGTCTGCTGGTGGATGCCATCGGTGAGGACAACAACGATGTGGGCATGATCATTGGCATGGTGCGCAGCCGTATCGAGCCGCAGGTCGCACATACCCCGCTCAAGATCAAATGGAAGCTGGGAGAACTGCCGATGGAATGCCGCTTGAAGACGGGGTTTGGCCTGCACCTTGCACGCATCATGCGAGAGGCGATTACGAATGTCGTTCGGCATGCGGCTGCCAATACGCTGATTGTCTCCGCCTTTTGCCGGGATGAAGGGAAAAGGGCCTGCATTGAGATCCGAGACAATGGCTGCGGTATGCCGGAGGCACCGCGCGCGGGGCGCGGTTTGAGCAACATTCGCACACGCGCAGCCGAACTCGGGGGAATGTCGAAATCGAGAGTGCGCCAGGCAAAGGCACGGCGATTCTTGTGTGTATGCCGGTGGAATACGGTCAATTCGGCGTGTCTGTGTGAGGTTATATGTTCAGGTAAGCGGCCAGATGTATGTAGGTCTATGCATTTCGGTCTAGCGTATTCGTGTGATGCTCTAAAGTCCGTTCTCCCTATCATGAGTGTGGTTCAGATACATACATGATCGATACAGGGAGCGTCAAACATGGGCTTGAGGCTAATGCGCCGATCCATTCGGCTACGGAGAGTGGAAAGCGAATTTGCGTGCAGACCTTGGTGGTCTGAGTATGCAGATCGATGGACGTTGTAGCGAGGTGCATCAATGGCGTTCACGCAAACTCAGCCAGTTGTTCAGTTTTCTGGTGGCCTGCGGAGGTCGCAACGTGCCGACCCGGCAGATCATCGACCTGCTGTGGCCGGATGCGGAAGGCGACAAGGCTGAACAGAATCTCGAATTCAATCTGCGTCAACTCAGGAAGCAACTGACGGATCGTCTGGTCGCCAAGGTGAGCGGCGCACAGCTCATCCTCTGGCATCAAGGGAAGGTCTCCTTTAACGAGCAGTACTTCACGCTGGACATCTGGCAATGGGATCAGCTCTGCCAGACTGCTGAGACGCTGCATGAACAGGGTTTGCCCCAGCAAGCGTTCCACATCGAGAAACATGCCTGCCGACTCATGCAAGGATCGTTCATGGAAGGCGAAGAGGACTTGGCGATGCAGCGTGATATCTGGCAGCAGCGCGGCAGCAATTGGCTGGCCAGAACAGAAGCCCGCTGGCGTGAGAACGAGAAGATCGACCACGTATCGCGCAAATTCCTGAACGAGATCGCCTTGAGATTCGACCCGAATTCGAACGGCTATGCATGCAAACCATGCTCGCCTTGCTGGAGGAAGGGTATTCGGCGGATGCCTTACGCCTTTATTTCGGCTGGCTGCATCGGGTCAAAGCGCAATACGGAATTAAACCCGGACGAAGCTCCTTGAGTTGGTCGCCAGTGTGCAATTGGAACGGGCGGCGAATGAAGATGGTGAATGTCGCGCCGTCGAGATGTGGTTGCGGCGCTGACGGATAGCCAGAATCCAAGGACTATTGGTATCTCATCATGTGGCGCAAAAATCAGCGGCATGGAACTGTCGACAATCTGTCGACGGTTCAAACTCGAATCGCCGGACGGAAAATTGCGTGAAACGGTCTGCTCGCACACGGAAGGCTTGTTCCATCATCCAATCCAGCAAGAAAAATGCATTTCCATTAAACCCCCTCTGGATTCCCGCTTGCGCGGGAATGACGCGGTTTTTTTCACTCGACTTCATTTCTGATCGTCTTGTTCTGATTTATGGAAGGCTCAATAAGCCCCCCCATGAGGATGACTAATCATCTTGACAATAGAACGTTCGTTCCATTACTGTTATCCCATGGAAAACATCGATTCAACCTATCTGGCCAAGCTTCAGGACTATTACGCCGAAACTGGCGTGTTGCCGCCGTATTCGACCATCATGGGCATCGTCGGCATGAAGTCCAAATCGCCGGTGGCGGCACTGGTGGCACGGCTCAAGCTGCAGGGTTATCTGGAATCCACCCCGGAAAAACGTCTCAAACCCGGCAAGCGGTTCTTTGAACGCCCGATCTTCGACAGCGTACGCGCCGGTTTTCCCAGCCCGGCAGGGGACGCGCAGCATGACACGCTGACCATCGACGAGTTTCTGGTCTCACACCCATCCAGTACCGTGCTGGTCAACGTCAAAGGCGATTCCATGATCGATGCCGGTATCTTGCCGGGCGATACCGTCATCGTGGAAAAACGCATCATGGCGAACGTGGGGGACATGGTCGTCGCCATCATCGATAACGAATTCACCCTGAAGACGCTCGGCAAAGAGAAGAACGAATTTGTGCTGATCCCCGCCAATCCGGCTTACCCAGTCATCCGCCCCAAGGGTGACATGGAGATCTTCGGCATCGTCGTCGGCCAGTTCCGCAAGTACAAATAATCCGGCGTATCCATCATGCTCATCAGCAACTGGCCCAATGCCATCGCGCATGTGGATGCAGACTGTTTTTTCGCCTCCTGTGAACAGCTACGCCGCCCCGACCTGAAAGGCCAGCCCATCTGCGTGCTGTCCAGTCAGGATGCCTGCGTGGTGGCCAAGACCTATGATGCCAAGGCGGCGGGAATCACCACCGGCATGCCGGTCTGGGAAGCCAGAAAACTGTTGCCGCAGGCGAACTACTTGCCTGCAGACTTTCGTTATTACGGCCAGATATCCGACAAGCTGTTCGCCATCCTCAGACGCTATAGCCCGGTAGTCGAGGAGTATTCCATCGATGAAGGTTTCATGGACCTGAACGGGCTACGCAGCCTGTACCGCAAACCCTATCAGGCCATCGCCGATGAGATTCGCATCACCATCCGGCATGAGGTCGGCATCACCGTCTCGGTCGGCATCTCCGTCACCCGCACACTGGCCAAGATGGCCTCCGAATACAACAAGCCCGATGGCACCACCATCGTGGCAGGCAGACGTATCCATGACTTTCTGCAACAGGTCAACGTGCGTGACATCCCCGGTATCGGCGGCAACCGCCAGGCACTGCTCAACAAGTTCGATATTCGCACCGCAGCGGATTTTGTGGATACCCCCGAAAGGGAAATAAAACGATTGCTGGGCAAAGCCGGTACCGATCTGTGGCACGAACTCAACGGCACACCCATCTACAAGGTCGAGACCGAAGTCATGATACCCAAGAGCGTGGCCAGAACCGCATCGATGGGCGAAGTCACGCAAGACAAGCAGATCATCTACGCACATCTACTCAATCATGCCATGCGACTATCCAAAGAACTCATCACCAAACGCCTGACTGCCAAGCAACTGACCGTCTTTCTGACGCTGAAGTCATTCGACAAACAGGCCAGCACATCCGAGTTGCTCTACGCAAGTGCGGATTACTTTCTGCTGGCGCGTGAAGCGGGCAGGACACTGGATTCGCTCTACGATCCTGACCGGTTCTATCGTGCCTGTGGCTTGATCGCCGGCGGTATCGGCATCCGCCAGTCAGGGAACTTCGATCTGTTCCAGATGGCAGAACGGCAGGAGGAGGAAAAGCACCTCAAACTACTGGAGACAATGCACGCCATCAACCACAAGCATGGGGATAACGTACTGTCTGTCTGCGGCACAATGCAAAAGCGCAGGGCAGGAGGGACGGTTGGACGATTCGCGTACCCGGTGCTGGAGTGCAGTTGACAGGGGAGCGCCAAAGGGGGCGGCATGAATTTGCCCTGGAAAAGGATTTATGCCTGTACGCTATCCCGCCCCGGGGGAAATCAGGGAAAGTATCTCATGCCCGGCCTCCATATCGCCCGAGCGGCGGCGGCATCTGGCCAAACCACGTCGTTAATACCTCCACTAAAAGGACAGCAATGACTTTCGCAACCAGCTTGGGACGCGACCGTAATATTCGCAGAAATCGGTAATGCTCAGACGAGGCACCTGCGGCGTGCTTTTCCAACCACACTCAATAACCGAAGCGCTATTCCGCTTGGGCGCTCCTGGCCGGTTTCCCACTTTGGACTGTGGACTCGCTGGTATTCAAGTAGCGCGCAAATATTGGACTGGCTGACGTGAGCATGCTCACGAATGCGTTTGATGTCCTTGGCATTGGAATTCCGGGACCGAAATTCCAGGCAGAGCGCGTCCGATTCACGCAGCGTTGTTTTGGTGATGGCACCCTGCACGGTGCAATCCTCGGGCCGCACTGTGGATGGCTGCGAACGCATCACTCTCAGGGTTTTGCGGGAGTAGTTTAAGCCGTCATGCAGCATATCTCCAGAAAGCTCGTTGCAACGCGTGTTGTGCTTTGGTCATTTCGTCAAAATGCAGCGCTTTGCGACCACTTCGCGCGCAGGTGCGGTGCGAACAGTTCGATGAAGTCGTAAAGTGTATCCACGCAGGTACTGGTTCTGGCGGATGGCGATGCGCGTGGTGCTGGGTTTCGATCAGGTGTCCTGCATCGATCATGCGCAGTTGCTTGTCGCGTTCCGGGGATGAAGGTTATCTGCGCCACGATGCCGACTCCAGCCCCAGTTCCACATAGGTCTTGATCACGTCGGCGTCGATGCCGGTCAGGGATGTTCCCTGATTCTATTTCCTCGGTCACAACGCCTGGTTGATCTTGTTGCGTCCGGCAAAGGCGAAGTCGTAGGTATGATGGGGTATTGCGCCAGTTTCTTCAGGGTCAGGCGCTTTCTCCTGCAGCAGGGGATGGCCGGTCGGCAATGAATACGCAGTGGTGCCAATCGTAGCAGGGCAGGGTCACTCGTTCGTCGGCGGCGAGAGCGCTCCAGGTGGCGATGCGGATGCTGGCCTCAAGCCGGATAGCACTTGTTCCTGCAATCTGTGCCTGGATTGCCCTGGTGCAGCCCCAGCTTCACACCGCGGGAGGCCTGCATGAAGGCTTTGACCACTTGCGGCAGGGCGTATCGCGTCTGGGCGTGGGTGGTGGCGATGATAAAGCGTGCCGCTGTCCTGCTGTTTGAATTCTTCCCCTACCGTCTCAGGTTCTCGGCCCTCAGTACGCAATGGGCGATCTCGATGACCGCCTTGCCCGGCTCGGTGATGGCGACGATGCGCTTGCTGCCGCGCACGAAGACGTATCGATGCCCAGTTCCTCTTCCAGCAACTTTATCTGTTTGCTCACGGGGGGTTGCGAGGTGTAGAGCGAATTGGCGTGATCGGAGATGTTCCAGTTGCAGCGCACGATCTCACCCAGGTACTTCAGTTGCTGGAAGTCTCGCGGCGTTCCCGGGCTTATTCGAAATGGTTATTAAACTCTAAACATAAAAAGTATTTAGGAATATAACGATGCGCAATTTGAATGCGCCCCATCAATAGAACCGATGGGCATAACGTGGAGACTTTCCTTATACCATCTTTGGCTTTGTCGTGGGGCTGATCGGCGTCGGGTGACTGGCGTCGGCGGCGGGTCGCTGATGACGCCGCTGTTGGTGCTTGTTCTTCGGCGTCCGTGCCAGCCACCCCAGTCGGCACCGACCTGCTGTATGCCTCCATCACCAAGGCGCTGGGCGGCTGGGTGCATGGCCGCAACGGCACGGTGGAATGGAAGATCGTCGGCCTGCCCAGTCTGGGCAGCCTGCCAGCCGCGTTGCTCCACCATCGCTTTGTTCCTGTTGCTCGGGCTGGATGGAGAACTCCTCAAGGGGTTGGTGACCGGCGTGCTGGGCGTGGCCTTGCTGCTGACGGCGGTAGCGCTGTTAAAGAAAGACTGGATCAGGAAGATCGCGGTGCGCGACGACGGCAAGGTGCACGAACTGCACCACCGTCATCTGACCGCCGCCACCATCGCGACCGGTGCCATCGTCGGCGTGCTGCGACCATCTCTTCCATCGGCGCCGGCGTGCCCGGTACCGTGGCGCTGCTGTTCCTGTATCCGCGCCTGACCACCGTGAAGGTGGTGGGCACTGACATCGCCCATGCCGTGCCGCTGACGGCGGTGGCCGGGTTTGGCCATCTGGCGCTGGGCACGGTGGATCTGGTGCTGCTGGGCAGCCTGTTGGCTGGGTTCGCTGCCGGGCATTTACATCGGCAGCCACCTGAGCGCCAAAGTACCCGAAAAGGTATTGCGTCCCATCCTCGCGTTGATGCTGCTGCTGATCGGCACGCGCCTGGCTTTGAGTTGAGTCATAGTGATTGGCCCATCTAAAACACACGAAATAAAAACGGAATACAAGTGCAGATCGATGGGCTTGTTTCGGACTTGGTGTGTTCTTCGTGGAAGAAGATTTTCTTCGATTGAAAGGTAAATGAGATGAGCTTAAATGCACGCAACCCGTCCGACCTGGAAGAGATCGACCGCTTCGAGCAGGCCCTGGCCACGTTCGAGGCGGGCGGCATCGACTCCGATCGATTCACCGCCATCCGCCTGCAGCAGGGCGTGTACGGCCAGCGCCAGGAGGGCGTGAACATGCTGCGCATCGAGGTGCCGGGCGGGCGTCTGACTGCCCGGCAACTGGATGCCGTCAGCACCATCGCGGCGGAATTCTCACAGCACGGCATCGCGCACCTGACCACGCGCCAGAGCATCCAGATCCATTACATCCCGCTGGCGAAGATGCCGGAGGCGATGCGACGTCTGGCCGCGGTGGGCATGACCTCGCGCGAGGCCTGCGGTAATGCCGTGCGCAACATGACCGGCCGGGCTGGGACACAAACCGCGGGAGGCTATCGTGGTGGAGGAGTTCATCCCCGAGCGCGAGCTGCTGTTCGCGATGGAGGCGCTGGTGACGCTGCACAACAAATATCCCGTCCGCACCAAGCGGGCGAAGTCGCGCATCCAGTTTCTGGTCGAGCGTTTCTGCGCGGAACGCCTCGTCGAGATATATCGCGAAGTATTCGCGCGCACCCGCGATGCGTTGGCGAACCAGCCGGCTCCTCAGGGCGAGTGGAATGCACATCAGGCACCACCCCTCTCCTCAATCCCTCTCCCGCAAGCGGGCGAGGAGGCGAACGAGAACAGCAATCGTCAATTCTTGCGCTGGGGGCAGGGCGCGCCGCGCAAGCTGTTCGCGCAGAAGCAGGAAGGATTGTTCGTGCTGCCCGTCGCCCTGCCCATCGGCGACATCACGGCGGATCAGTTGCGCGGGCTGGCGGTGCTGTTGTCCGAACTCGGTCTGGACGAGGTGCGCAGCACGCAGGACCAGAATCTTGCGTTGCTCAACGTGCCGGAGCGGAAGCTCGCGGCATTGCGCGGCGGCCTGACGCTGTTGGGACTGGGGAACCGGCGACTGGCGACAACGTGGTGGCCTGCCCCGGCGCTTCGACCTGCCGCCTCGGCATCACCAGCAGCACGGTGGTCGCGCCGAAACTGTCGGGCGGCAAGGCCGACCTGCACATCCGCGTGTCGGCTGCCACAACGGCTGCGCGCAACCGGAGACCGGCGACATCGGCATCTACGGCGAGGCGAAGCGCGTGCACGGCAAGCTGGTGCCGCACTACCAGATGTATTTCGCGGGGCAGGGCACGGCGGGCGGCGCACTGGCGCTCAAGGGGCCGGCGCTGCCGGCGGCACGCATCATCAAGGCGATCCAGCGCGTGCAGGACGAGCACCTGAAAAGCGGCGAGGGCAGTTTCTTCGCGTGGGCGCGCCGGCAGTCTCCGGAGTATTTCAAGGAGCTGCTGGCCGATCTGGCGGAAGTGTCGCCGGCGCAGTTGCAGGAGGTGATCCACGACTTCGGCGAGAAGAGCGACTTCCGTGTGGTGAACCTGGGCGGTGGCGAATGCGCGGGCGCTTCTGCAGGTCACGGTGGGCGCAATTTCTTCGAGGCGGCGCACGAGCGCGAGTACGCAATGCGCTGGGTTCCAGCGCAAGTACGTCGAGGCGGCGCAGTGCAACGAATCCATCCTGCGCCTGCTCGGTTCCGGCGTGGCGCAGTTGCTGGGTGGCAGCGCCAGGACGACCTGAGGGTGCTGGCAACGTGCTCAACCTGGTGGCGCCGGAAGAGATCGCCGCCGAGTTCGCGCATGCCGCACGCGAGGCCGTGGCAAGTGAAGATGTCGATGTCGATGCAGTCTCATCGGCGAGCGCCAGGGTGGATGCGTGGACGCTCAAGGTCGCGGCATTCGCCACCGAGAAAGATGGGCAACTGGACCTGAAGGAGGCTTTGCCGAAATGAATACGGATTTGAACAAGAAGATCGCCGACACGCTCGTCGTGTTGCAACAGGCCGTGCATGAATTCGGGCACGTGGCGTTTGCCAACAGCCTGGGCGCGGAAGACATGGTGCTGACCGACCTGATCGCAAAACCCCAGCCGGATATCGGGATGTTCAGCCTGGATACCGGGCGTCTGCCGCAAGAGACCCACGACCTGATGCAGGAAGTGCGCGAACGCTATGCCTTGCCATTGACTGTGTATTTCCCGGACGGGAAACTGGTCGAGAATATGTCGCGCAGCACGGCATCAACGGCTTTACGACAGTGTGGAGAGGCGCAAGGGCTGCTGCTTCGTGCGCAAGGTCGAGCCGTTGCGCCGCGCGCTGAAGGGCAAGGACGCTGGATCACCGGGATGCGCCGCGACCAGGCGGTGACGCGCGGCACGCTGGAAGTCTCCGCCTTCGATGCGGACAACGGGCCGCAGAAGTTCAATCCGCTGCTGGAGTGGAGCCACAACGACGTGTGGGCCTATATCCGCCAGAACGACGTGCCCTACAACAAGCTGCACGACCAGTTCTATCCGAGCCTGGGGTGCGCGCCCTGCACCGTTCCATCACGCCGGGCGAGGATATCCGCGCCGGACGCTGGTGGTGGGAAAACCCCGAAAACAAGGAATGTGGCTTACACGTAAGCCACAGGCCCAACCTGGCGGGGGCGTAGCCCACGGTTTCGGAGTGCATGCGGACAGGACGTCTCTCCAGGCTGGCCGCGAGCGCATCGTCGAGATCGCGTTACAGGCTGGCGCGGAACAGGGTGTTCCCGCCTAGGAGGGGAGATCATGAGCGAACTGTTGATGGAAGAGAGGCCGGCCGGGCGTATCATTCATGCGCCTGGGGCAGCCTTGAAACGAAAAGATTATGGAAATGAAAGCAAATCGATGACTGCATACCCCTTCACCCACCTGGATGCGCTGGAAAGCGAATCCATCCACATCATGCGCGAGGTCGCGGCCGAATGTAAGAATCCGGCGCTGCTGTTCTCCGGCGGCAAGGATTCCATCGTGATGTTGCGCCTTGCGGAGAAGGCGTTCCGCCCGGCGAAGTTCCCGTTCCCGCTGGTGCATATCGACACCGAGCACAACTTCCCCGAGGTGATTGCGACCCGCGACAAGCTGGCGAACGATCTGGGCGAGCGGCTCATCGTGCGTTCGCTGGAGGGTTCCATCAAGCGCGGCACCATCGTGATCCAGGACGAGAGCAAGCCGCGCAATCCTTACCAGTCGGTGACGCTGCTGGAGACCATCGAGGAGTTCGGTTTCGACGCCTGCATGGGCGGCGCGCGGCGCGACGAGGAAAAGGCGCGCGCCAAGGAACGCATCTCCGTTCCGCGACGAGTTCGGTCAGTGGGACCCGAAGAACCAGCGCCCCGAGCTGTGGAACCTGTACAACGCGCGCGTCAATCCCGGCGAGAACATCCGTGTGTTCCTGATCTCCAACTGGACCGAGATGGATATTTGGCAATACATCGAGCGCGAGAAGTTGCACATCATCGAGATCTATTACGCGCACGAACGCGAGATCATGCGCCGCAACGGGCAACTGGTGCCGGTGTCGCAGCTGGTGCAGCCCAAGCCGGGCGAACAGGTGGAAGTGGTGTCGGTGCGCTTCCGCACCGTGGGCGACATGACCTGCACCGCACCGGTGGCGTCCACCGCGCGCACCGTCCAGGAGATCATCGCGGAGACCGCGACCACGCGCATCACCGAACGCGGCGCGACGCGCCTGGACGACCAGACATCGGACGCGGCGATGGAGCTGCGCAAGAAGGAAGGGTACTTCTGATTGACTCCCTCCCCCTTGCAGGGGGAGGGCTGGGGTGGGGGTAGATGCCATGAGTTTCACCCCCATCCTAACCTTCCCCCTGAGAGGGGAAGGAATCCGGTTCTGAGAGAAATTGAATTTTAGAGGTGCAAAATCATGAGCGACACCACATAACTGTTACGTTTCATCACCGCCGGTTCGGTGGACGACGGCAAGAGCACGCTGATCGGCCGCCTGCTGCACGATTCGAAATCCATCTTCGAAGACCAGTTCTCGGCGATCAGCAAGACCAGCGAGAAGCGCGGCATGGCGTCGGTCGACCTGTCGCTGCTCACCGACGGTCTGCAGGCCGAGCGCGAGCAGGGCATCACCATCGACGTGGCCTACCGCTATTTCGCCACGCCGAAGCGCAAGTTCATCATCGGCGACACGCCGGGCCACGAGCAATACACGCGCAACATGGTGACGGCCGCCAGCACCGCCAACCTCGTCATCATCTCATCGATGCACGCAAGGGCGTGCTGACCCAGACGCGCCGCCACACTTTCCTGGCCGGACTGGTGGGCATCCCGCACATCGTGCTGGCAGTGAACAAGATGGACATGGTCGATTACTCCGAGGACAGGTTCAACGAGGATCCGCACGGAGTATCTGGAATTCGCCGCGCAACTCGGGCTGAACAACGTCACCTGCGTGCCGCTGTCCGCGCTGAACGGCGACATGCTGGTGGAGCGTGGCGACAACCTGGACTGGTATCGCGGCAGCACGCTGCTGAACCTGCTGGAGACCATCGAGATCGACCACGACCTCAACACCACCGATTTCCGCTTCCCGGTGCAATGGGTTTGCCGCCCGCAGACCGAGGAGCACCACGATTTCCGGGGCTTCATGGGGCGCATCGAATCGGGCGAGATCGCGGTGGGCGAGCGGATCACCATCCTGCCCAGCGGACGCTCCACGCGCGTCAAGGAGATCGTCACCTACGACGGCAACCTGCAGCGTGCCTACGCGCCGCAATCGGTGACGCTGACGCTGGAGGACGAGATCGACATCTCGCGCGGCGATATGTTCGTCAAGACGGACAGCATCCCCATCGTCGCAAAGGGAATTCAATGCCAACCTGTGCTGGTTGTCGGAGACGCCGCTGGACCGGAACCGCAAATACATCGTCAAGCACACCACACGATCGGTGAAATGCCTGTTCTCCAGCCTTGATTACCGCGTCGACGTGAACACGCTGGAGCAGCATCCCGCCACCGCGCTGAACATGAACGACATCGGCCGGGTCGGGCTGAAGGTGCAGCAGCCGCTGGTGTTCGACCATTATCTTGTCGATCATGGCACCGGCAGTTTCATCGTCATCGATGAGGCGACCAATAACACCGTTGCGGCGGGAATGATCGTTTAGAAGCTATCTTAAAACTGCTGCGGAGGGCATCTGCGGCGTTGGCGGTACTCGCAATCCTCATGTACTATCTGTACATTCCGGTTGCTGCGTTCCGTGCGCCTTGCATCCCTCCCTCCTCGCTAATTTTTGAGACAGCTTTATTGAGCCTTCCATAAATCAGGACAAGATGATCAGAAATGAAGTCGAGTGAAAAAAACCTCGTCATTCCCGCGCAAGCGGCTGCGTTCGCGACGGTTTTCGAGGCTTCCTTGCCGTATTGGAATGAATGGCTGTGCCTGTGGTATCTTCCCCCTGTCTGAATTTGATGCCACCTTGCCCCCATGAGCCTGTTCGCCCTGATCGCCGCGCTGTTGCTGGAACAGATGCGGCCGCGCTCCTCGCACAAGACCCTGCGCGGCTGGCTGTCCGCCTATGCGGATTTCTTCCGCCGCCGCTTCAATGCGGGCGAACGCGAACACGGGCGGATCGCCTGGCTGCTGGCCGTGCTGCCGCAGTGCTGGCGGCCATCGTGCTGTACCTGCTGCTATACCGCGCGCATCCGCTGTTCGCCTGGGCGTTCAACGTGCTGGTGCTGTACCTCATCATGGGCTTTCGCCAGTTCAGCCACTACTTCACCGACATCCACCAGGCATTGCGCGACGAGCGGCTCGACGAGGGCGCGTACGCTGCTGTCGCAGTGGCGCGGCATCCCGTCCCACGAACTGGAATGCCGGAAGAGGTCGCGCGCGTCACCATCGAGGAGGCACTGCTCGCCTCGCAGTACAACGTGTTCGTCGTGGTCGTGTGGTTCGTGCTGTTCAGCGCGGTCGGGCTGGGCGGTGCGGCGGGCGCGCTGCTGTACCTGCCGGCCAGTACCTGCGGGAGGCCTGGGGTAACCGGGACAATCCGGATACGGGCGCATTCGGTGCTTTCGCCCGGCAGGCGTTCCATGCGCTGGAGTGGTTGCCGGTCCGCCTGACGGTCAGTACCTTTGCCATCGTCGGTAACTTCCGAAGACCCGCGCATTGCTGGCGCACCCAGTCTGCCGCATGGCCCGACCCGGAAACCGGGATATTGCTGGCGGGCGGCGCGGGCGCGCTGGGTGTGCGCCTGGGCATGCCGATCCCGCAGGACGGCTTGCCGCTCGACCGTCCGGAACTTGGCGTCGGCGACGATGCCGATGCCGACTTCATGCAAAGCACCATCGGGCTGGTATGGCGCGCGGTGCTGTTCATGCTGTTCATGCTGTCCCTGCTGACGCTGGCCAGCCTGCTCGGTTGGATGGCGCACCCCGGTCTTTTTCCGACCTGACTCCCGATACCGTACTGGACGCGCTGGACAGCATCGGCCTGCGTAGCGACGGCCGACTGCTGGCGCTCAGCAGTTACGAGAACCGCGTCTATCAGGTTGGCATGGAGGACGGGCCGCTGGTCGCCAAGTTCTATCGTGCTGCGCGCTGGTCGGATGACGCGATCCTGGAAGAACACCAATTCGTCGCATTGCTGGCCGAACGCGAGATCCCGGTCGTGCCCGCGCTGGCGATCGACGGCCGAACACTGCACAGATCCGACGGTTTTCGTTTTTCCGTATTCGCAAAACATGGCGGACGCGCACCGGAGATGGATGATTGCGACACGCTGGAATGGATGGGGCGGTTCATCGGGCGCATCCATGCGGTCGGTGCGCTGCAACCTTACCGGCATCGCCCGACGCTGGATGTCGGCAGCTTCGGCGTCGAGCCGGCCCGGATATCGCTGGCGCACGATTTCATTCCGCCGGAGTTGCACGAAGTCTATCGCGGCGTGGTCGCGCTGGCGCTGGACGGCGTGCGGCGCTGCTTCGACCGCGCCGGAGAAGTGAGATCCTTGCGACTGCATGGCGACTGTCATCTTGGCAACGTGCTGTGGACCGACCTCGGGCCGCACTTCGTGGATTTCGACGACAGCCGCATGGGGCCGGCGATACAGGATCTGTGGATGTTGTTGTCCGGTGAACGCGTTGATCAGTCCCGCCAGTTTTCCGACCTGCTGGCGGGTTACGAGGATTTTTCGAGTTCGACCCGCGCGAGTTGCACCTGCTCGAAGCGCTGCGCACCCTGCGCCTGATCCACTATTCGGCATGGCTGGCGCGGCGCTGGGACGATCCGGCCTTCCCCGCCGCCTTTCCCTGGTTCAACACGCAGCGCTACTGGCAGGACCGGATCCTGGAGCTGCGCGAGCAGATCGCGCTGATGGACGAGCCGCCGCTATGGGTGGCGTAGCGATATTGGTAGCCACGCTTGCGGACGCGACAGAATTGGCTGGACCCGGAAGCGTTCTTGAAAAGGGAAGCGCACGGGTGTCAGCCTCAAGCGTTCGGAACCCGTCGGTAGATATGGATTAATTCGTCTGGCGGGTGCAAAATGCAGCCGCAGGTTTTTCCGCTCGAAGACGGGAAAATTTCGTGTCTCGCTGACGCAGATTGTGCAATGCAGAGTGAATCAAGCCCAAATCGTGTCGCAAGGTTTCATTCGGAGATTTGGCGAGTGGCGGATGTATTGAAGAACCGATCCAGGGAGCAATCATGAAACCCATCAATTGGCCGGCCCTGTTCTATTATGAGTTCAAGGAGGATTTGAACACCTTCGAGAGCGAACCCCTGCCTTATCCTGTTCAACGACGGACACGAGGTGCAAGGAAGTTGACGCGCTTTTCCCCCGGCGGAGGGGGTGCTGGAGATATTGACCGCCAATGGCGATATTTCCAGACCGAAGCTTCCTTTCATCGACCAGCTTCATCTGGCCCATCCGGTGACCCTGCAAAAGAAGGCGGGCTTGATAGATGAGAGACATATCGCTTCATTCGAGCCGTCCGAGAAGCAGAGCTGCTCGGTTGTGTTTACCAACGGCAAGGCTCTCGATGGCGAGACGGTCGGTTTCGTCATAGACAAATCGGGGCTCTATCTGTATTTGCCAAAATCGGCGGAATCGGTCATCCGGTATTTCATTCCCGCACACGCGATCAAGAGCTACCGCATAGGCGAGTCGATCGGCGAGATGCTGATCAAAGAGAATGTCGTCACCCGGAAGGATGTCGAGACAGGGCTGGAGAAGCAGGAACAGTTGCGCAGCAAGCGTATCGGCGAGTACCTGACCGATGAGCAGATCGTTTCCACCGGACCAGCTCATCGCGGCGGTCAAGCGACAGACCGGCTCCAATTTGAAGCTCGGCGACGTGCTGATCCGTGAAAAGTTGATTACACCCGAAGAGCTGGACGCGGCGTTGACCAAACAGAAGCTGGACAGGAAAAAGCGCTTGGCGAGATCATTGTCAGCATGGGCATCGTCGACGAAGACACCATCAAGCGCATGCTGGTAAAAAACTGGGTATCCCGTTCGTCATCGTCAGGGATTACAGCATCGATCCCAATGCTGTCCGGCTCGTCCCGTTCAACTTTGTCAGCCAATATACGATCATGCCGCTGTACTGCACGGAAAAGACGCTGATCGTCGCGACAGAAAACCTGATGAACTGGCAACCTTTGAACGAACTGAAATTCTTGACCAATCTGCATGTGGAGCTTGTCTGGCGACGAAGGATGACATCCTTCATGCCATCAAACAGTTCTACAAGGAGGAGAGTGCACAACAGATCGATGATCTGGCTTCCGGAATTGGTCCTTGACGAGGGTGAGGAGGTGCCATCCGAGGAGGGGGTCGCAGAGTCGGACAACACGCTGGTCAGGCTGGTCAACAAAGTGATTCTCGATGCCTATAACCAGGGCGTTTCCGACATCCACGTCGAGACAACCTATGCCGGGAAGCGCAATACGATCATCCGGTTCCGCATCGACGGGACGCTCAGCA
>JADJWO010000006.1 GCA_016716325.1 Nitrosomonadales bacterium | reverse complement strand
GGCGTGCGCGATGGCTTCCTGATTAACCCCGTTGTGGTGGATGCACGCACCGACATCACGACACAGTTGTTATCCGACAAGGGGTACGCTGTCGCCGCACCTAACGCAGAGGGGGAGGCCGCTGAGGAAACTTTTTTCCAGAAAGACTTTGAGAAGAAATTCTTCTCCGATGCGACCAACCGCTTGCTCTGCGAGACATTCCTGAAGAATGGATTACGCGACCCGATCAGCCATGAGTTCGGCAAATCCATCGTGTTTGCCGTGAGCCAAAATCACGCGGCTAAACTGGTGCAGCTACTCAACGAACTTGCTAATGCGCTATATCCCGGAAAATACCAGTCCGATTTCGCCGTGCAAGTGACCTCGCAGATTCCCGATGCCCAGCAGTTCACCATTAACTTCACCAACAACAATCTGCTTGGCTCAACCAACTTTATCGACAGCTACAAAACCAGCAAGGCGCGAATCTGTGTCACCGTGGGCATGATGACCACCGGCTATGACTGCCCCGACATTCTCAACCTTGGGCTAATGCGCCCGATCTTCTCGCCCTCCGAGTTTGTGCAGATCAAAGGACGTGGCACACGCAAGCACAATTTCCTTGAACAGCTTTTTGATAAAACGCTGAAAGAGCAAATTGGCAAGCAGGACAAGGTGCATTACAAACTGTTCGATTTCTTCGCCAACTGCGAATACTTCGAGGAGGAGTTTGATTACGACGAAGTGCTGAAACTGCCTCGCCCCGGTGAAGGCGGGGATAGCCCGCAGCCTCCGCCCCCTCCGCCGCTGGATCAATACGAACATCTGGGCGGTGACACAATCAAATTGCTTGCCGAGCAGACGATAGGCGCGCAAGGCATGAAGATAGACCGCATGTTCTTTGAAGGTTTCGAGAACAAGCGTCAAAGCCGATCCCGTATTGCAGCAGCAAGTCGAAAACGAGCAATGGGATCAGGCGATTGATTACGTCACCAAAAATCTGTTCGACAAACCCTCCGAGTTCTACAACTTGGACAAACTCCGCCGTGCGGCAGGTGTAGATCGTCGCCTTACCTTGCGCGAGATTCTGGAAAAGGTGTTTGGATTGATTCCTTACTTCAAAGCGAAAGATGAATTGCTTGAAGACGAATTCCAGAAGTTCCTGCTCGATGCCTCAACGGAAGACATTGAGGCTCATGCGGACAAAATCGTTGCCCTGAAATACTTCTTCAAGGCGTATGCAACCGATAGCCGCTTGCGTGACATTATCGACAATAAACGCCTTACCGAGCTGAACGTAAATTCCAGCTTCGGCATGGCCGACTTCAAAGCCGTGCCGTCAGACTGGCGCGACAAAATACCCGAATACGTAAAAGACTACGTGTCCTTAAATCAATTCATGTAACAGAAAGCAACAGCCAGAATGCTTGATGCAGAAACCAAACGCCGTATCGACTCTTGCCGCGACATTCTTGTTGGCAAAGTGCCCGATCCGAAATCCCAAGTAGAGCAGATCACCATCGCGCTGATTTACAAATTCATGGATGACATGGATGCGGAGGCGGAAGAGTTGGGCGGATCGCGCAGTTTCTTTACCGGCGACTATGCAAAATATGGCTGGGCCAAGCTGATGCGTTCCGGCTTGGGCGGACATGAAACCCTCAACCTTTACGCCGAAGCCATCGCCAAAATGCCGGAGAATCCCGGCATCCCCGCGCTGTTTCGCGACATCTTCAAAAATGCCTATCTGCCATATCGCGACCCGGAAACGCTGCGCAGTTTCTTGAAGGAGATCGACGTATTCAGTTACGACCATTCGGAAAAGCTGGGTGACGCATTTGAATATCTTCTCTCCGTGTTGGGTAGCCAGGGCGATGCCGGCCAGTTCCGCACCCCGCGCCACATCATCGACTTCATGGTTGAATTGATGAACCCGCAGAAGAGTGAAAGCCTACTCGATCCCGCGTGTGGCACGGCAGGCTTTTTGATTTCGGCATGGAAGCACATCCTCAAATCAAACACCAAGGTGCGCACAGACGACCAACTCACGCCCGACGAACGTACTAATCTCGCCGCCAACATCCACGGCTACGACATCTCACCGGACATGGTGCGCCTGTCACTGGTGAATTTATATCTGCACGGCTTTAGCGACCCGCACGTCGTGGAATACGACACGCTCACCTCGGAAGAAAAGTGGAATGAAACGGCAGATGTGATTCTCGCCAATCCGCCGTTTATGTCACCGAAAGGCGGCATCAAACCGCACAAACGTTTCTCGATTCAGGCCGCGCGTTCCGAAGTGCTGTTTGTCGATTACATCGCCGAACACCTCAGTCCCAATGGTCGCGCCGCGATTGTGGTGCCGGAAGGCATCATCTTCCAGAGCCAGACCGCCTATAAATCGCTGCGCAAGTTACTGGTAGAAAAGTATCTCGTCGCTGTCATTTCCTTGCCTGCTGGCGTATTCAATCCCTATTCCGGCGTGAAGACCTCTATCCTGATACTCGACAAACGGCTGGCGAAAACGAGCGACAGTCTTGCATTTTTGAAGGTGGAGAATGACGGCTTCGGACTGGGTGCGCAACGACGCGCCTTCGACAAAAACGACCTGCCACAAGTCAAAGCTGAACTTGATGCTTACCTGCAAGCGTTGCGCAGCCAGCAACCCACCGCCGAACTTCAGCTCACTCGCGGGCTGATCGTGTCTAAGGAGAAAGTCGCCGCGAATGGGGACTACAACCTAAGCGGCGAGCGGTACGGGGACGGAGCTGTTCAATCCACTCACTTTCCTTGGATGGCTGTTGGCTCGCTTGTTGAGACAATCACGCCACCATCCAAGATTCAGAAAACTGCTTTCGGAGTCGCTGGACGATTTCCAATAATCGATCAGTCGCAGGACGCTATCGCGGGTTGGACCGACGATGAATCCACTCTGGTTCATCCCACCAAACCACTGGTGATTTTTGGCGACCACACCTGTGCAGTTAAGCTCATTGAAATGCCCTTTGCTCAAGGGGCGGATGGCATCAAGATTCTACAAACCATAGACACACTCAATCCTCGATTCCTGTTTCATGTTCTCCGCGCCAGACCTTTGGCGAGCGTCGGCTATCAACGGCACTACTCGAAACTCAAAGAACACCAAATTCCTCTGCCGCCGCTGGAAGTGCAGAAGGAGATCGTGGCGGAAATCGAGGGCTATCAGAAAGTCATTGACGGTGCCCGCGCCGTCCTCGACCACTACCGCCCCCATATTCCCATCCACCCTGACTGGCCGATTTCTACTTTTGGAGATGCTCCTTTTCAGATTATCGACGGTGACAGAGGAGCGAACTACCCGAGTAAAGAAGACTTTTCTCCTGGGGGGCATTGTCTCTTCCTTAACACGAAAAACGTTCGCTCAGACGGCTTCAAGTTCGATGAACTGGAGTTTATCAGTGAGGAGAAAGACAACGCCTTGCGGAAAGGGAAGCTTGAGCGCGGTGACGTGTTGCTTACAACACGAGGTACCATCGGGAATACAGCTCTCTATGATGACTCGGTGGAGTTTGATCACATACGCATCAACTCCGGCATGCTCATTTTCAGGCCAGATACGACAAAGCTTTTAAGCAGCTATCTTTTCCATTTCTTTCAGTCAGAAACCTTTCGAGTGCAAAGAGAAGCAATCGTCTCAGGCGCTGCTCAGCCGCAGCTCCCGATTCGAAATTTAAACGAAGCAAAAATCCCCATCCCAGCCCTCGCTACGCAGCAAGCCATCGTCGCCGAGATCGAAGCTGAGCAAACCTTGGTCAATGCCAACAAGCAACTGATCGCTCGATTTGAGGCTAAAATAAAAACCACTATCAATCGCGTGTGGGGTGAAGGCACCTCAGCACCTCTCGGAGAAACTGCATGATTCGGCAATTGGAAGTCAAAGGTCTGCGCGCCTTGCGCTATGTCTCGGTCGATTTCGATCCGTTTCTGGTGATGGTGGGGCCGAATGCTTGCGGCAAAAGCACGCTGTTTGATGCCTTGCTTCTGGTGCGGGACATCCTTTCCAGCGGACTGGATGCAGCGGTATTCGGTAATGCACGTATGAATATTGCACCGCGTGCGGTTGACCCTCTGGATTTGACTTGGCTGCGGCAAGGGGGCGGTGTTGAAATCGCCGTGACTTTGGAATTGCCTAGTGAAATTGTTGAGAAGCTTGGACAAAATTATCGTTACGCACGTTATGAGTTGGGGATTCATACCGACGGTCGCTTGGGCTTTGACTATGAAACCTTGTGGCTGTGTAAGGAAATCAAGCCGCAAGCGACTCATCAGCAGACGCTATTTCCGTGCCCGGAAGGCGCCCCGGATCACATTGTTCAACCGCAAAACAAAAACAGTCCGACGGGTTGGCGCAAAGTGGTCAATAAAGTCGTTGAAAGTGGGAACGATTATTTCCGTTCAGAAACGTCGGAATGGAATAACTTATTCCGCCTTGGCCCTACCAAAAGCGCACTCGCCAACCTGCCGGAAGATGAACAGAAGTTCCCGGCTGCAACGTGGGCAAAGCGGGTGTTGATGGAGGGTATCCACCGCTTGATGCTCAATGCGGAAAAAATGCGTATGCCTTCACCGGCAGGCTCTCCGTCTGATTTCCTGCCGGACGGCTCGAACCTGCCGTGGGTGGTACATGCACTCGAAAAAGAAGGCTATAAAAAAGTTAAGGCGGACTGGGTGGCACATTTGGCGACGACGCTAGATGATCTGGAAGATGTGCTGACTTGCGAGAAGCCTGAAGATCGCTCGCGTTATATCCAGTTGAAATACAAGAGCGGCTTGGTCGCCCCTTCATGGGTACTTTCCGACGGAACGTTGCGATTACTCGCCCTGACGTTGCTGGCTTACGCACCGACGACGCCGAGCGTGGTGCTGATCGAAGAACCCGAAAATGGCATTCATCCCAAGGCGATGGAGACTGTGATGCAGTCGTTGTCCTCTGTTTATGATGCGCAGGTGTTGTGCGCCACACATTCCCCTGTTGTGCTCAGCCTGCTACGGTCAAAGCAAATACTCTGCTTTGGCAAGACAGATGAGGGGGCTGTGGATATTGTGCGCGGCAGCGATCATCCTCGCTTGCGTGTATGGCAATCTGCGCTGAATCTCGGTGAGCTATTCGCGACCGGAGTACTGGGATGAGGGATTGTCTATTTCTGGTGGCGGACAAGAATATGGAGGGAATGCTCAAGGGCTTTTTCTCACGAGACGCATTCCATCATGCAGTGGGATGCGGGCATTTTGACTTCGATATTCGTCAGGATTTGCTGGTCGCCCACGGACAGAATGACCCGGGGCTTTACACCCGTGCAAATGAATTCTTGCAGCCTTATGCCAGCACTCACCGATATGCAGTCGTCATTGTCGATGCCGAATGGGATGGCTCGCCGGGCGCGGAGGCTATTTCGCAACGCCTAAACGAACATCTTTCCAATGCGGGCTGGGCAGTCGATTGCGGATGTTCAGTAGTCATCTCCCCGGAATTGGAAAACTGGCTATGGCAGGATAGCCCCCACGTTTGCACGGCCTTAGGTTTTGAAGGTGGATTCGCCACGCTTCGCATCGCACTGGAAAATCAAGGGTTCTGGAAGCAGAACGAGGCAAAGCCAAATCGTCCCAAAGAAGCTGCCGAATGGGTGCTCCGCCAATCCAAAAAGGGGAGGTCGTCCGCCATCTATCAGCAATTGGCACAGCGGGTAACTGCGCGAGGATGCACCGACACAGCGTTTCATACACTGAGAAACTCGCTTCTCCGATGGTTTCCGCCTGCAGAATAAACCTCACTAGGTAATGTATTGCTTTGGTGAGCTATATATTTCTTGCTCGCCAATTTATTTCATGCTAATTTTCGTTTTCAACAAAAAACTGTTGAAAAGTTAAAATAAAGGTGAATAAATTGCTGCATAGCTATGCGTTCTCAAACTTCCAGTCGTTCCGCGAGCGTGTTGAAGTCGATCTGACTATCAGCCGTAAGGTCTCCATGACTGAATGGATGCACGAGGTGCCGACGGGCGAGCGTGTTTCCAAGCTCATGGCGGTGATTGGCCCGAACGGTAGCGGCAAAACGGCATTGCTGAAACCGATGGCGTTCATTGCTTGGTTCGTTTCGCAGTCATTCCAAAGTCCGCACGATGGTGGTATCCCCGTTGCTCCGCATGCGGCAGCAACCAAGGAGCCAACAGAGTTGGAATGCACGTTGGATTTCGATGGCAAGCTGTGGCGCTATGTGTTGCGCTGCACGCCACAGCGAGTGCTACATGAGGCGCTTTATCAGAAGCGCGAGCGCTTCAGCTACGTCTTTATCCGTGACTGGGATGCAGCGGCCAATGCTTATGTGATTAAGCAACAGGACTTCGGCTTGGCAGCTCAGGAAGCGCGCAAGGTGCGCCCGAATGTTTCGCTCATCGCATGGGCGGCGCAATTTGGCGTGCCGCTGGCAGTGCGCATGACAACGCCTTATGTGAATACCAATGTGAATGTGTATGGCCGTGTGCCGATGGGTAGCCAAGATGTGCAAGTGGCGGCACAGCATTTCTCAGTTCATCCAGAGCAGCGCAGTCGGATGGAGCAATTGCTGTCCTCTTGGGACTTGGGTTTGTCTGGTGTTGAGTTGCAAGAGCTGTCGCTGAACAACCCGCAGGAGCCGACTCAAAAGGTGTGGGTGCCATTTGGTGTGCACAAGAATAAAGCGGGCGAATTCAAGTTGCGATTCGCACTCGAATCCAGTGGCACGCAAGGTGCATTCGTGCTGTTGTCGCGCTTGCTGGAAACCTTGGAAATAGGCGGCTTGGCTGTCATTGATGAATTTGAAAACGATCTGCACCCGCACATGCTGGAACCGATCCTCGATCTGTTTGCCAATCCCTCAACCAACCCGCACCAAGCGCAACTGTTGTTCACTTGCCATGCGGTCGAAGTGTTGAACCTCGTTCACAAGTCACAGGTGATGTTGGTGCAGAAAAGTGAGGAGTGCGAAAGCTCAGCCAGCAGGATGGATGCGGTAGAGGGTATTCGCAACGACGATAACTATTACGCCAAATACATGGCGGGCGCATACGGCGCTGTGCCCGTTTTCTGATAGTGCCCATGAAACACTGGAAAGTACATCGGACATTGTTACTCGTTGGAGAGGGGCGCCATGAAGAGGCGTTTCTCAAACACGTTAAGCATTTGTACGTGCCGCGAGAAGGCAATTTGATAGTTAAAATTAAGCAAGCTGGTGGCAAAGGTGCGTTGCATGTCGTTGACTGGACGGCTCGCCAAATAGCCAATGCCGACTACGATGTGGTCGCAGCGCTGCTGGATACCGACACCGACTGGAATGCTAAGACTGAAAAGCTGGCGCGGACGAAGAAGATTCAAGTCCTGAAATCCGAGCCATGCTTTGAGGCAATGATGTTGCGGCTAATTGGGAAACCTGCAACGGGTGATGCGGCAACACTTAAAAAGCAGTTCGCGCCCCATGTGAATAATGACGCAACCCTGCACGGCAACTATGCGCTGAATTATGGCGCTGAATGTTTGCAGGCTGGCCGAGGCAAAGAGCTAACGATTGATGCGTTGCTCAAGCTACTCGGACACTGATCGTTCCCGGATCGCTAGAACGGCAGCTGCAATGCCGGTGCGGCCGCCAGCAGGATGCGGCGGAAACTTTCCTGTATCCGTTCCAGCGCGGCGACATCGTCCGCCTCGAAGCGCAGCACGATCACCGGCGTGGTGTTCGACGGGCGCATCAGCCCGAAGCCGTCCGGATATTCCACGCGCAGGCCGTCTATCGTGATGACGTCGAGCGCGCCGTCGAAATGCGCTTCCTTCTGCAGTCGTGCGATCAGCGCATGGTTTTCGCCTTCTGCGGTACGGACGTGCAGTTCCGGCGTGCAGACCGCATCCGGCAACGCGTTCAGCGCGGCACTCGGGTTGCCCAGCTTACCAGTATCTCCAGCAGTCGCGCGCCCGCATACAGGCCGTCGTCGAAACCGTACCAGCGCTCCTTGAAGAACATGTGGCCACTCATCTCGCTTAGCCAGCAGCGCGCCAGGTCTCGCGCATCCTGGCCTTCACCAGCGAATGGCCGGTCTTCCATAGCATCGGTTTGCCGCCGTGCCTGCGTATCCAGTCGAACAGGTTGCGCGTGGACTTGATGTCGAAAATAATCTCGGCACCCGGGTGGCGGTCCAGTACGTCGGCGGCGAACAGCATCAACTGGCGATCCGGATAAATGATCTTTCCGTCCTTGGTGACCACGCCGAGGCGGTCGCCGTCGCCGTCGAAAGCCAGCCCAAGTTCGCTGCCGTTATCCGCCAGCGCGGTGATCAGGTCTTCAAGATTGTGCGGATCGGACGGGTCCGGATGGTGGTTGGGGAAATTTCCGTCCACTTCGCAGAACAGTTCGGTCACCTCGCAACCGAGACCGCGATACAGTTTGGCGGCGAAATCGCCTGCCACGCCGTTGCCGCAATCCACGGTGATGCTCATCGGGCGGGCCAGTTTGATGTCGCCAACGATGCGCGCGAGATATTCCGGCGCGATGTCGTATTGTGCGTAGCTGCCCGTGCCATGTGTGAGATCGTTCTGTTCGATGCGCTGGCGCAGCGCCTGTATCGTCTCGCCGGACAAGGTCTCGCCGGCGAGTACCATCTTCAGGCCATTGTAATCGGGCGGGTTGTGGCTGCTTATGATCATCACCGCACAGTTGGTGTTGAGCTGGAAGGCGGCGAAATAGGTCATCGGCGTGGCGACCATGCCGACATCGATGACGTCGATGCCGCTGTTCCGGGATGCCGCGCGCCAGCGCCCGCGCGAAGGCGGGGCCGGACAGGCGTCCGTCATAGCCGATGGCGATGCCACGCTGGCCGCGCGCCACGGCTTCGGAGCCGATGGCATGGCCGATCCGTTCGACGATATCGTCAGTCAGTGATTTGCCGACGATACCGCGGATGTCATAGGCCTTGAAAATCTCCTTGGGGATGTCACGCATCGTGTCGCTCCATTGCTGGATCGAGACTGGGATCGATCCGGCGCAACTTTTCCCAAGCCAGTCCGGGGGAGTTTCATCATGCAATCGAAATGCCCGAGCGGGCATTCGCGCTTGAAGCAGGGGCTGCACTCAATATCGAGCTTGAGGATATGCGCTTTCGCGGACAGCGGCGGGTGAACTGCGGGCTGCTGGAGCCGAACAGCGCCAGCATCGGGCGATCCAGCGCGGCCGCCAGGTGCATCAGGCCGGAATCGTTGCTGATGACCAGGCGTGCGCAGGACAGCAGGGCGATGGCCTCGCCGATATCCGTTCTCCCGCACAGATTGGCGCACGAGCCGCCCGCGAGCTGGTCGATCTCTTCGGCGACCGGACGATCCTTGCCGGAACCGATCAGCCACACCGTATAACCGTGCTGTTGCAGATGTTGCGCGGTCTCGGCGAAATAAGCCTCCGGCCAGCGTTTCGCCGGGCCATATTCGGCGCCGGGACAGAACGCTGCGACGGGTTTGTCCAGCGTCAGGCCCAGCTTTTCCAGAACGGCATCGCGCTGCGCCACCGGGATGGTCAGAGCCGGATCGGGAATGGGGCGCCGGACCGGCGTGCCGGGCGCCTCGGCGAGTTGCGCGAAGCGTTCCACCATCAGCGGCAGCGCGATCCTGTCCAGCTTGCGCAGGTCGTTGAGCAGCCCGTAGCGGGCTTCGCCGACGAAACCGGTGCGTAACGGGATGTGCGCAAAGAACGGGACGAGGGCCGATTTCAGCGAGTTGGGCAGCACGATGGCCTGGTCGTAGCGCGCTGTACGCAATCGCCTGCCGAGCCGGTAGCGCTCGCCGAGGTGCAATGCGCCATGCGGGAAAGGGTTGATGATGACTTCATGCACTTCCGGCATGGCGCGCAACAGGGCGGCGGTCCAGGGCGGGGACAGCACGTCGATGAGGCAGTCCGGATGGCGTTGCCTGAGACGCAGCAACATCGGCTGTACCAGCATGGCATCGCCTACCCAGCTGGGGCCGATGATGAGGATTCTGCGCATTATGGGGCAGGCATCAAGACCTTTGCACAATGTGGCGAGCGCAGGTCGGGCAAGGAGAAAAGAGGCGGGAAGTCGGAATGTATGCGGTTATACATGAGGGTTTGGAACCACTTTTCGACGAAGTATCACCAAGCGCAGTAGATGTGCAAAGGACTTTTCAATGATGTCCCTTGGGTAGTTCGCCCTTGAAACGATACAGCGTACCGCAATACGGACAACGCGCTTCGCCGCCGTGCTTGAGCGGGAGCGTCACTTTCGGGTGCGCGCTCCACAGGTGTGTGTCCGGCATCGGGCAGCTGAGCGGCAGGTCTTTCGCGGTCACTTCGATATAACGCTGGGTGATGTCTTGTTTGTTCACGTGGTTCCCCTTAAACGTAGTCCAGCCATCCGGCATGTTGCGGATGTTTCCTGCCACACAATCAAAGAACGCCTGTTGCAGTTTCGTCGTGACCGGGCCGCGCGAACCGCAGCCGATGATCCGGTGGTCGAGTTCGCGGATCGGCGTGACCTCTGCGGCCGTCCCGGTGAAGAATGCTTCGTCAGCGCAATAGACCTCGTCGCGCGTGATGCGCTTCTCGATGATCTCGATGCCCATTTCCCCGGCCAGCGTGAAGATGGAGTCGCGCGTGATGCCTTCCAGGCAGGAGGTCAGGTCGGGCGTGTACAGCTTGCCCTTCTTGACGATGAAGATGTTCTCGCCCGCGCCTTCGGCCACATACCCGTCCACGTCCAGCAACAGTGCTTCGTCGTAGTTGTCGTTGGCGACTTCTTGGTGCGCGAGGATTGAATTGGCGTAGGTCGTCACCGACTTGGCGCGGCACATGTTCACGTTGACATGATGGCGGGTGAAGCTGGAGGTCTTGATGCGGATGCCTTTCTGCATGCCTTCGTCGCCCAGATAGGCGCCCCACGGCCAGGCCGCGATCGCGACATGGGTGGACAGCGTCGTGGCGGCGATGCCCATCGCCTCGGAACCGTAGAAAACGATCGGGCGGATGTAGCAGGATTCCAGTTTGTTCGCGCGCACTACTTCGCGATGGGCCTCCATGATGGTCGCCTTGTCGTACGGCATCTTCATCTGGAAGATATAGGCCGAATTGAACAGGCGGTCGGTATGTTCCTGCAGGCGGAAGATCGCCGTTCCGTTTGCCGCCTTGTAGGCGCGCAGGCCTTCGAAGACGCCCATGCCGTAATGCAGCGTGTGAGTCAGCACATGGGTCGTTGCGTCGCGCCAGGGCACGAGCTTGCCGTCATACCAGATGAAACCGTCGCGGTCGGACATCGACATAAATGGGATTCCTTTGTTTGGGTGAGTCGGTTACAGGGCAACGATTCTAGCTTTTTCCGGCGGGTTTATGAAGCGGCAACATCAAATTTCGGTTTCGATTTGATGTGTTTCCCCGGACGTTAAATCGGGTATCATGACAACGGCAGTCAATCAAACCCAAGGTTGGGCAAAAACAGGGGCCGGGTACGCGGATGACGAATTTTCCAGGAATCATTCCGGAAATCACCGAGGAAACGACGGACACGCAAGAAGAGAAATTGCGCAAGAGTCTGTTGATCTTCGCCTGTGCCTTCATGAATCTGGCGGTGGTGCTGTGGCTGGCGATCTACTGGATGATGGGGCTGCACTATTCGGCCAACGTACCGGTCGGATACCAGATCATCTCGGTCGCTTCGCTACTCTACTACTTCAAGACCAAACGCTTCGAGACATTCCGTTTCATCCAGTTGAGCCTGTTCCTGTTCGCTCCGTTCGTCATGCAATGGAGCATCGGGAGTTCCGTGACCTCCAGCGGTGTGATGCTCTGGGCATTGCTGGCGCCGATCGGCGCGCTGGTCGTGTCGAGCTGGCGCGAGTCCATTCCCTGGTTCATCGCCTATATCGTGATGACGGTCGTGTCCGGCACGTTCGATTATTTCCTCGGGCAGGAAGTCGGGGCGTGCCGATGAAAACCATCGGCATATTCTTTGCGCTCAATTTCGCCGCGATGTCTTCCATCATCTATTTCCTGGTGCGCTATTTCGTCGTGGAGATGGACAGGATCAAGGATCAGCTCGACCAGCAGCACCAGTTGCTGGCCGAAGAACAGAAGAAATCGGAGCGGGTGTTGCTCAACGTGTTGCCGGACAGCATCGCGCAACGGCTGAAGCATAACCAGGATCTGATCGCCGACGGCCATGCCGACGTGACAGTGATGTTCGCCGACCTGGTGGATTTCACGCAGCTGACCGAATCGCTTTCGCCGGAGCAGATGGTGGCGTTGCTCAACAGGATATTTTCCGGGTTCGACGAGCTATGCGAAAAACATGGCGTCGAGAAGATCAAGACGATAGGCGATGCCTACATGGTGGTGGGCGGTCTGAGCCGTGAACGCGACAACTACACCTGCGACATCGCGAACCTGGCGCTGGAGATGCGCGAATCCATCAACAAGGATCCGCAATTCGCGAAATACAAGCTGGGCATCCATACTGGCATCGCCACCGGGCCGGTGGTGGCCGGGGTGATCGGCACCAAGCGTTTCATCTACGACCTGTGGGGCGACACAGTGAACATCGCCAGCCGGCTGACCGATGAAGCCGTGCGGGATGTGATCCAGGTGGATAAGACCACTTACAACCGCATCAGGCACGAATACGATTTTTGCGCCGCCCGCCATCATCCACGTCAAGGGCAAGGGCGAGATGATCATGTACCGCCTCAATTCGCTTGTCGATAGCAACGCCCAGGCGCCGCAAACGGGTCAGGGCGCTTCCGCCTGATCTCCGCCGAAAAGTTCCGTCCATAGCGCGCGGCAAGCCTGCGTGTCGATCCCGCCTTGCGCCATGCGGCAGGGCGCCGAACTGTCGTTGAGCCGCATGCGGTGCTGTGTCTGGCGCAGTACGCGATACAGCGTGCCGGTCCGTTCGGCGAGTCCGGCGGGGATCAGCCCGAGTTCGCCGGCCAGCCTGAGCAGCGCCAGGTTGCCGATGTTGCCGGTCAGTTGCGGATGCCGGTGGGCGTGCGCCAGCACCAGGTATTGCACCATGAACTCGATGTCGACCATGCCGCCGCTGTCATGCTTGATGTCGAACAGCGGCGTGTCGTTGGGATGGCCGTCATGCATCTTCCGGCGCATGGACAGTATCTCCTTGCGCAGTTCGCCCGGGTCGCGCGGCTGGCACAGCACACGGCGGCGGATGTCCTCAAAAGCCGTTCCTACTTGCGCGTCGCCGGCGCAGAAGCGTGCGCGCGTCAATGCCTGGTGTTCCCATACCCAGGCCTGACGCTCCTGATACTCGGCGAATGCCCCGATCGAACTGACCAGCAGGCCGCTCGCGCCGTTCGGGCGCAGACGCAGGTCGGTCTCGTACAGGCGGCCGGACGAGGTGTAGCTGCCCAGCATCGCATTGATGCGCTGTCCCAGTCGTGCATAGACCTCCTGCGCATCGGGATGGTCGTCGTCGTACAGGAAGATCAGGTCCAGGTCGGAGGCGTAGCCGAGCTCCTTGCCGCCCAGCTTGCCGTACGCAATGATGGCAAATCGCGCGTTGTCGCGATGCCGCTTGCGCGCAGTCGCCCAGCAGAGCGTCAGCACATGGCGCAGGATCAGGTCGGCCAGGTCGCTCAGGTGATCGCTGAGATTCTCCAGCGGCAGCAGATTCTGCAGGTCCATCGCCAGCAGGTGGAATATCTGCTCCTGCTGGACATGGCGCATCACGTCCAGCTGGCGTTCCGTGTCGGCGGCGCAATCGTCGAGACGGGTCTGCAGGTCGTGATCGATCTGCGACCATGATGGCGCCTGGTAGATCTCGCGTGCGCTCAGCAGTTCGTCGAGCAGTGCAGGGTGCTGCGTCAGGTATTCGCTTGCCCAGCGGCTTGCCGCAACCAGCGTGGCCAGGCGTTGCAGGGCCTGCGGGAATTCGGCGAGGAAGGCGAGGTAAACGGCTCGCCGGCTGACGGCTTCCAGCAGGCTCAGCAGCCTGGACAGGGTCGTGTCCGGGTCGGCGTGTTGCGCGCCCAGCGCGATGAACTGCGGGACCAGTTTGTCGACGCGCTGCCGGCTCAGGTCTGGCAGCTGGCGATAACGACTGCTGTTGCGCAGTTGCAACAGACGCTCCACGCTTGCCGCGTCATCTCGATATCCCAGGTTTTTCAGATATGCCGTCAATTCGTCGGCGGTGATGCCTTCGCGCCAGACCTGTGCATCGTCCTGCTCTTCGCGTTGCTGGCTGAAGACCTGTTCGAACTGCCGGGTGACGTGCGCACGATGCTGGTCGAGGTCGTGCAGCAGCGCGGTGAAATCGGCATAGCCCATGGCTTCCGCGACGATCTGCCGGTCTTCGTCTTTACCGGGAAGTTCCTGGGTCTGCTGGTCGTCCAGGTATTGCAACCGATGTTCCAGATTGCGCAAAAAGACGTAGGCTGCATCCAGGCCGGCAACCGCAGTCTCGGCAAGCTGCCCTTTCGCCGCCAGCAATTGCAGAACCTTGCGGGTGGGGCGGATTCGCAGGGCGGCATCCCGTCCGCCGCGTATCAGCTGGAATACCTGCGCGGTGAATTCGATCTCGCGTATGCCGCCCGGACCGAGCTTGATATTGTTCATGCGGTCGCGCCGCTGCACTTCCTGGCGGATCTGTGCATGCAGTTTGCGCATCGAATCGATCGCGCCGAAGTCAAGATATTTGCGGAATATGAACGGTCGCGCGAGTCGCTCCAGTTCCCCGGTTTTCGGATTTTCGGCTGGCGCGATGACGCGCGCCTTGATCCACGCGTAACGTTCCCATTCACGCCCCTGGCTGACCAGGTATTCTTCCAGCGCGGCAAAGCTCATCACCAGCGGACCGCTGTCGCCATAGGAGCCGCAGCCGCATGTCCACGCGGAACACATAGCCGTCGGCGGTAAGTTCATTAATGAGGCTGATCAGGCGGCGGCCGAAGCGGGTGAAGAATTCGTGGTTGCCCAGACTGCGCGGGCCGTCGGTCTCGCCGTCCTCGGCGTAGACGAAGATCAGGTCGATGTCGGACGAGACGTTCAGTTCGCCGCCGCCCAGCTTGCCCATGCCGATGATGAGCAATTCCTGGGGTTCGCGGTTCGTCGCGCACAAGGGGCTGCCGAATTGCTGTTGCAGCGACCGCATCAAACAGGTTTGCGCCTGTTGCACCGCGACTTCACGCCAGCGCGGTCATGGTCTGCATCACCTCGTTCAGGTCGGCAAGACCGTTCAGGTCGCGCAGGATCAGCTTGGTCATCGTCTGCTTGCGCAATCTGCGCAATGCGCGCGTCAGGTCGGCCTCGTCGTCCAGATCATGGCCGGATTGTCGCAACGAAGCCCATAGTTCGGCATGACCGGAAGGCGATGCGTGGTTTCCTGCAACCATTCCTTGATGGAGGTGTCGGACTCCAGCGCACGGCGAACATAACGGCTGCAGTGCAGCGTTTTCGACAGCAAGACCTCGAAGGTTGCGGATGGCATGTTTGATGTATTCATGGGGGGGCTTCAAGTTAGAATGCGAACTGGCTTCGATTACGTCCCTCGCACATATTCCCGGCGATTTTGCTCGTTCGATACAATGTTGAAATCCCTTCCTGTCCGATTGCTCTGGCACAGTCTGAACTGGCTGACGCGCCTGGTCATCGTCGTTTCCCGGCGACGATCGCCGTGATCGCGTGCGCCATCCCCCGTGCTGAGGTTACTGGGTGCTTTCGGTTATGTGACAGCACCATGACAGGATCCCAGATCCATGGCGATCGCGCTCGGAGCAACCCGGTCGGCATCGACCGGATAGAGGCGGACTGGCAGGGGGTCCCCATCCACGGCTCAGGTTTTCCAAAGTGACCATCCGGACGAGAGGGCAGCCCGCACTGGAATTGCCGCGCATCGACGGTAGCGTCGTGGTCGCTGCTCACTGCGGAACTCAGGCTGGCCATCCTGGAAATATCCAGGCCGGAGCTGTTGATCCGGCGGGATGCGCAAGACCGGATCTTCATCGGCGCATCGCCCTCAACAAGCAGGGCGGGACAGCGATCTGGCGAACTGGCTTCTCCACCAGTCGCACATGGCGGTAAGCGATGGGCTCATCGTCTGGGTGGACGGAGTGCGCCGAAGCTCCGCGCTGGTGCTACACCAGGGACCTGCGCTTCGCGAGAACTTCTTCGGCCATCATCAGTTTCGCTGTGCGCGCCTGCCGCCCGGCCGCGCTGTCCCGCCGCTGGATGTGCGCGGCGATTTCCATGGCGACAGTTTCGACGACCTCGGCGAATGGCGCGGGAGCCTTTTACACAACTCGACCATACCGACGTGACGGCACGGCGCGCCTGGCGAGACCTGCCGGACGAGTTCAGCAGCGGCGCGTTGCGTGCCGCCGGCTGGTTTGAGCCTGGAGGGCGCTGGTGACGCGGCTCACCGCCGACATGGATCTGCATGATGTGGTGACCCGGCAGTCGCGCGGACGTGCGAGTGAAATGACGGTGGACAACCCGCACGGCCGCGCGGCGTGGCAGGATGTGCCGGGCGGGCTGGAGGTCTCCACGCGGCATCTGGCGATGCGCCTAAAGAACGATTTTTGGCCTTGCCAACCCCACGGATTTTTATTTTCGCAGTGTGTCCCTGGAGAGGGCCGCGCGGCGTGAGGTGCGTTACGCCAACCGATTGCAACGGGGATCCCTGTCAGCCTGGCGGATTCGTGCCGCTGGAAAACAGTCTGCGCGCCCGGTTGGACGCTTATGCGCCGAGAGGCGAGGTGGACAACCTGGATGTGCAATGGCAGGGCTCGCTGGAAAAGATGGATGACTTCCGGATCAAGGGGCAGTTCGAGAACCTCGCGATGCGCCAATACGATGGAATGCCGGGATTCTCAGGGTTATCGCTGGATTGGACGGCAACGACCAGGGCGGCTCGATGAATATCCGCGCCCACGGTCTGCAGGTCGATGCACCCGGCAGCTGGTTAGTCGCTGTTCTTTAGCGCACTGAGCGGACAGGCAGGTTGGGAGCGCAGGCGTGGCGAGTGGTCGGTCTGTCAATAATGTCGCCATCGCCAACGATGATCCGGCGGGTAATCCAGGCAGTTACCGGACACAGGGGAGCGAGCAGGGGGCTAATCGACCTGACGATCAGCCTGACGCGCGCGCGATGTCCGCCAAGCTTACCGGTATACCCCGCTGGTCTTCGTGGACCAGAGGACAACGACTGCCTGAAAGGTGCGATCCAGGGTCGGGTCAGACCGATTTCCGCGTCCGCATCAAGGGTAACCTGGACGATTTCCCGCTGGATGGGACCAAAGGCGCAGCTCGGAGATCGGCGGGCACGCGCAGGCGTCACGCTGGAATTCGACAAGATTGGCCTGTCATCGAAAACATCTCGGCCCAATTCTGGATACGCGGCAATGCTCGGCGTGAAGGCGGTTCCGCGACTACGTTCAGGCGAACGGGTGCAACGTCAGCGCCGGGATGCCGGATCTGGCGAGCGAGGTGACGTGCTGCCGCTGGAGATCCGGGGCGAGGTGACGGGCGCGAGCGATGTCTTCCCGCAATACATCCAGCGCAGCCTGGTGCGCGGCTATCGACAGCTTTACCGATGCAGGCGGCATGCCGTCGGTGACGGGCATCTTCTCGATCTGTTCGTGCGTTTTCCGCTGCTGGGCGGCGGAACGGATACCGCCGCGGTGATAAGTGCGCTCGCGGGTCGATGCCGCGCAAAGTACGGCGGAGCAGGGCGTAAGCTTCGCAAAAAGTACCCGACCGCATGCCGTTACAGGTGTCGGGCACGTACCGCGGGCAGGATAACGATATCGACCTGGGCAAGGGCATCCCGTGCTTGCGCGACACGCGCGGAGAGCTTTCCTTCACCAGAGTCCGGGAGCAGGCAAAGGCGTATCCGCGAAGATACTCGGCGGGGATGCCAGCACGATATTGCAATCCGCCGAAGGCGGTGGCATGATGCCGTCGTCAAGGGACGCAGCGATCTCGACAAACCCCGCGCTACTGACCCTCATCCCCCGTTGCAATATCTGCGCGGTGGGCGCGGCGTGGGATGCGGATATCGCTGTGGTGAAGAGTTCCTGCGCAGCTCACCGTCAACTCCACGCTGGAGGGGGATCGGTTCCAGCCTGCCGCAACCTTTTTGCCAAGCGTGCTAACGAAGCCATGCGAGTGCATGTGGAAAAAGGTGAACGTCGCCGAAGGGCAGGATGTCATCCGTGCGCACCTGGCAAGCTGCTCAGCGTGCGTCTGGCGACGTGCGACGAAAACGGCGCGATGGCGGTCAAGCGGGGCGTGATCGATTTTCGGCGGGCAGGCAAGTGGACGGACAGGGATGGCGTGTGGCTGATCGGCAATCTGCTTATCCCGTCGATACAGGGCTGGAAGGGCTGGCGGGCGATGGCGAAAGTAATCTCTTGCCGCTTCCGATCGCCGGAGCGAAACCGTCCGCCGAGAACAAGTCGACATGGCACCACGGCAATTGCACACCATCTGCCGCAAGTTTCGGCGGCGGCTTCCCTTCAACACACCAGGAAACCGTCATCCAACAGCGGTGGGGAAGGGCAGCGTGCATCTGGACAATATAATGGCCGGGCGACGAACCATCGCCTCGATCCGCACCGTCGGCCAGGAGCAGCAAGGCTGCGCAGCAGCCCGCCCGCACCGTGCAGGACGGCACGACGAACGGCCAGTCTGCCTGCGCCAGCGTGGCGATCGAGAATCTGCAGATCAAGGGCAAGCAGATCGGCTCGCCTCGAAACTGGTCGGCCATCCGGAAGCGACAGAGCCGGCGCATGCCGCCTGCGCATCACCAATCCAGGCGGTCTGCTGATGGGCGACGGGATCTGGTATGGCAACGCGCCCACGATCGGGAGCGGCGATCCTGCGGCAGACTCCTTCCGGCAAGGATAGGGGCTGAAGCCCCCCAATCGGGCGACGGTATCAGCAAGGGTTTCGAGCCAGGTCAATCTGCAACTGGAGATCAGCGATGCCGGAAAGATCCTGACACGTTCCGTTACCCGAACACCGTCAAGGGCGGTAGCGGAAAGCTGGTAG
Organism: Nitrosomonadales bacterium; assembly: GCA_016716325.1. NCBI lineage: Bacteria > Pseudomonadati > Pseudomonadota > Betaproteobacteria > Nitrosomonadales > Nitrosomonadales bacterium. The sequence goes on along the minus strand of JADJWO010000006.1, from coordinate 3,937 downwards.
CGAAACCTGCTGTGGTCTGGAACGCTTATTGAATTCAATTACGCCACCGGACGGCACGCCCAGCTTCGGATACTTGTTAGCGGAGCGGTTCTGAAGATGGAAACCGGGCATCGGAGTTTGCTCAGCATCCTGAGCTCCTGCAGGCATTGCCCAAGCGCATCACGCTGGATTTCACCGATGTGTTCAGTGACGGGTCTCATCACAGTTCGACAACATCAATGGCAATGCCAAGATCAAGCATGGCGTGATGGAGCCACGGAGATTTGCCATTTACGGTCGTCCGCCAAGGTGACCATGAAAGGCAAAAGTCGATCTGAACCGCGAAACACAGGATCTGCAGGTGCGTATCCTGCCGACGCTGGGTGACAGCGGATCGCTGCTCGGGGCGTCGCGGCCTACCTGGTGGCGGGGATCGGCGCACTCATCGTCAACAAGGTGCCGGGAGCCCCTGCTCGATAAGTTGGTGTTGCTTGAATACAATGTCACCTCAGACATGGAATGATCCGAGCGTGACTAAGGCAGGGCGCGCGCTCCGGCCAGACAGATGGAAAACCAGACCAGACAAACAGGAAAGTGAATCACGGCGAATGAAGTAACCCACCCAGCAACGCATTGTCGCGCAAGCTTCACGGCATTCAAAGTCGCCGCCATCCAGATGGCGTCCGGACCGAAATGTCTCAGCGCAACCTCAGCGAGGCGCGCCGCCTGATTGCGTGATGGCGGCGGAAAAAGGGGCGCGAAGCTGGTGGTGTTGCCGGGAATTTTCGCCATCATGGGGATGAGCGACTAGGACAAGGTCCAGGTGCGCGAGCAAAGCCCGGAGAGGAGCCAGATACAGTCATTCCTCGGCGAGATGAAAGCCGGCGCGCAAGCACAAGATCTGGCTGGTGGGCGGCTCGATCCTGGGCTGGCGGCGACCGACAAGGTGCTCAACACTTGTCTGGTGTACGACGATCAGGGCGCGCAAGTGGCGCGCTACGACAAGATCCACCTGTTCGACTTCGAACAGCACCGAACATATCGGAAGCGAATACCATCGAGCCGGGCGATCAGATCGTCGCCGTCGATTCCCCGTTCGGGCGTATCGGGTTGTCAATTGGCGCTGCGACCTTACGATTCTGAAGGCTGTCTGCGCTAGGGCGAGGAGCATCATTGTCGTGCCTTCCGCCCTTCACCGCGACTACCGGCAAGGCGCACTGGGAGGTGCTGTCCAGCCCTGCGCCGCCAGGATCTGGACGGCGCTGCATTGACGCCGCTGCGGAGCAGGCGGCATCATGAAGCGGTCGCCGACACATGGCACACCATGGTCGTCGACCCGTGGGGCGAGTGTTGGACCGTTTGCCGCGCGCGGTTCTGGCGGGTGATCGGCGACGTTTGCGCAACGATCCTTGCTAGTCACCTGCCTGCGTGCAAGCTCTAACTCCCCGCGTGATTGAACGGGTCGCGCCCCATGGCTGTCAGAGGCTCGGTTGCGCCCGGCTTCGGATCGTCCTGTTCGACCCCATACGAAGAGATACGGTCCATAGAGCAGCAACCGCCGCCGGTTGGTGAAAACCTGTTCCCTCGGAATGGCCGCATAACGCCCAGGTGTCGCAAGCTTCAGGGCGATGTTCGGGAACCTACCCTGATTCGACTGCCGGATCTGTACTTCCAGTACACCCGCGGTCTAGAGAGGTGGTCGCGGAAGAGGGCATCGTCGAATCAGGCAGCTTCACGATCGACCGGTCGGCGGTGCAATGTGCGGTCAGCAAGAGAAGACCGCTTTCGCCTATTCCGAGCGATATCAGGCTCAGTGTGCTTGCGATCAGCGCGCGCAAACCGCGCGGGCGATCGCGCGCCAGGGGCACGGCAAGGGGGTGTTGCTGCACCGCGAATCGCGGCGCGAAATCGAGCTTGCGTCGACCTGATCGCTCGGATCGGCCGACAAGGCTGCCGCTGCTCGGCACCGGCGAAAGCCACGCGCTCGGCTGCTCGATCCGAGCGTCGTGCAGGTGATGGCGCGCCGTGGGGAGAATACGAAGTGGTGATGGTGGCGCGCAGCGACGGGTTGATGGTCGCCGACATCCGTCCCGCTGGTGCGCCTGTCGGTCACTGGATCATCGCAAGCAACGGCCGCCGCGAACAGGCCTCCGCGGGCGGCGGTCGTTCCGCGATTACGCCCAGTTGCCGACGCGATCCTGCGAGACTACGCTCAGCGCGCCGTTCACCAGGCGGCACTGCGTTAATCAAATTGACCCCGCGTCCGGCGCCAACGGGCCTCCGATGACCGTCGTGCTCGCACCAGGCTATTGCGGTATTGCTGCACGAAGCGATCGGTCACGACTGGAAGGTGATTTCAATCCAAGGGGTAGTTCGGCGTTCTCAGGGCGCATCAGCAAGCGTAGTGGCGGCCCCGGCGTGACCGTGAGTCGACGACGGCACCCTGGCCGAAGCCGCGCGGGTCAATGCAGACGTCGATGACGGCAATCCGACCAACGCAACATGCTGATCTGAGGACGGCATCCTGAAAGCAATACTTGCAGGACTCACTCAACGCGACCTCGTGGGCGGGCCAGTACCACCGGCAACGACGCGGCGCTGAATCCTATCGCGCATCCCGATGCCGCGCATGACCAATACCTACATGCTCCATGGCGAGGATCCTGCGGAGATCATCGCATCGGTCAGGCACGGCCTCTTCTAGCGGTCAATTTCGGCGGCGGCCAGGTGGATATCACCAGCGGCAAGTTCGTGTTCTCCGCCGCCGAGGCCTACCTGATCGAAGACGGCATCACCGCCTCTCCGGAAGGCGCTACGCTTATCGGCAACGGGCCGGATGCGCTCACCCGCATCGCGATGATCGGCAACGACATGGCGCTCGACCCCGGTGTCGGCACCTGCGGCAAGGAAGGGCAGAGCGTCTCCGATGGGCGTGGGACAACCCACGGTGAAGCATCGACGGGCTGGATGGTGGGCGGCACCGCCTAGCGCGGGGCTGTTCTTGCTTCGTCGGCCGTGTTACTTGCCCGGCTTTGCGGCGCGCCCCGCCCTGGCTTTTCCTCCAGCCATTTTTTCAATTCCGGCTCCATCTCGGCGAGCGACATCACATCCCGTGGCGCAGCCGCAATAGCCGTGGTGGGGCGCACGGCCCGCACGCTGGCAGTGCGCACCTGGTCACCCAGCAGGGCCATCTTGCCGAAAAAGTCGCCGTCCTTCAGTTCCGCCAAGCTCGTTTCCGGCTGTCTTCGCCGACAGACGGCGACATGCCCAAGGCTGATCAGGTGGCGGCATCGCCCTCTTCTCACCTTTCGCCGATCACGATACTTTTCGCCATGAAGGTCATGGACTGTGCGTTGTGTTCGTCAGGCGCTGCAAACAGTTCGGCCGACAGGCCGCCCGGTAGCGGCATGGCACCGATCAGGTCGCCTTTCGGTAAACAGCTTGGGCAAGCCCCGGATAAGGGCGGATCCCAGCGACTCTGCCTCGATGTATTCCGTTCGATCAGCGCGTGAACGCCTTAAATCAGACTTCGCCAAGCTATATGCCTGCCGGATATATTTATCCGCCACATTCTGTGATGTTTCTACGCGCCGCGGATGAAACCGCCGGTAAATTCCTGGCATTCCTCGGCGACCAGATTGGCGCGCCGTTGTCGCCCCGGCAGCTTCTATCGCGATAAACAATTTCAATGACCGAGTTCCCGATATCGCGGTCATGGCTTCGCTTTCGCTGTCCGAAGGCATCGAGCACGGCGTGGCAGAGCAGAATGCCCGCGGCGTCCCGTTGCAGGCCAGTTGGAGAAACGCATGGTCCGGTAGCGCGACAGCAAGCCCGCCGCCCAGTCGAGTTCGCGGAGGCGTCCCGTTTACCGCGTTCTCGATCCTGACGAAATAACGGTTGTTCTTCGGTTGTTTCTGATGAGACCTTTTCCGGATTGGCGATCCAGCTTTCGCGGTCG
>JADJWO010000005.1 GCA_016716325.1 Nitrosomonadales bacterium | reverse complement strand
GGTCGCCGGTCGCGGGCAGTGATTCGGCATAGCTGGCGAAGCTCAATCCGTTTTTCCGCAGCACGGTGGCAAGGTTGTCGCCGTCGAAACGGAGCGCGGGCAGGCGTTGCTGGTGACGCCCTGCGTCGAGCCGGAGAACAGGGCCAGATAGTTCGGCTGGCTGGGGTGCATGATGCCGTAGGAGTTCGTGAACAGCGCGCCTTGTTTTGCCAGTTTGTGGATGTAGGAGTCGCTGTTGCGCTTGTCCATGATCTGCGCATAGCCGCGGTTCTCTTCGATCACGACGACCACATGGTCGGGGCGCGGCAACGGCGTGGCGCGGGCTGCGGGTATGCCGGCAAGCAGGGCCAGCGCGGCAAGCAGGGCGAACTTCATGTTTTCTCCGGCATGATAGATGGCATGCCGGATGATACCCCATTTCATTTTTGGCAATGTGCGCAGTAGAAGCTGGAACGTTGGCCCTGCCTGATCTGCCGGATGGTCGTGCCGCATTTGTGGCACGCTTCGCCTGCCCGGCCATAGACCCGGTAGGTCTGCTGGAAGTAGCCGGGCTGTCCGGCCGTATCGACGAAATCGCGCAGGCTGCTGCCGCCGAGATCGATGGCTTCGGCCAGCGTTGCGCGAATTTCTCCGACCAGTTTTGCGCAACGCGGCAGGCTGAGCTTGCCAGCGGCGAGCCGGGGGCCGGATGCCGGCGCGGAACAGCGCCTCGTTGGCGTAGATGTTGCCAACGCCGACCACCACACGGCTGTCCATGATGCATTGCTTGATGCTGACGCTGCGCTTGCGCGTGGCCTGATAGAGGTAGCGCGCATCGAACTTGTAACCCCCTCCCCCTTGCAGGGGGAGGGTTGGGGAGGGGGTAGATGCTGTACATGGCCGCTGTTCTACCCCCATCCTATCCTTCCCCCTGTGAGGGGGGTCTGCCAGCAGGTATTTGGCGCGGCGTTCCAGCGAGAGGATGGTGCGTCCGCGCAGCAGCTTCGGCAGGTTCTCCGGGATCGGCCAGCGCAGGCTGGCGTTGCGGATGACGACATCTGCGATGGTCGCGCCGACGAGATGCTTGGCCAGGCCGCGCCGGGTGGTCTCTACTTCGGGTAGCTCAGGCATAAGGTTTTTTTCTGTTGATTGCCATTCTATAAATCGCTGTCTTTCCTAGTATTTCAATGAGTTAAGCATTTACCGCTTATTTGTTGTGTTGATAAGTATTCCGGCATATACTCCATTTGCGGTTACAAATCGGTTACAAATAAAGATTAAGGAGCGATGCCATGGCAAAAGTTAAACTGACAGCGGGCAGGATAACAGACTTCAAATGTGATGAAGGCAAGGCGCAATCGTTCCTCTGGTGCGCCGATGTGCCGGGGCTGGGGGTTCGTGCTACAGCCGGTTCAAGTCGCAAGCGTTACATATTCCAAGCCAAGGTTAAGGGCAAATCCATGCGCGTCACGATTGGTGATGTGAGTGCGTGGGGTATTGATGCCGCCCAAGTGGAAGCACGCCGCCTGCAAACCATGATAGACCAAGGCAACGACCCGCGCCAAGTGAAGGCCGATAAGGAAGCTGCCAAGGAAGCCGAGAAGCTTGCCAAGGAAGCGAAAGCAGCCGCGCTGGTAATGCAGGGAGCGCGCGAATCTGTGACCGTGGGTGCGGTATGGCTGGAATATATCGAAGCCCGCAAAGCCAAATGGGGTGCGCACGCTCTGCTTAAACACGAACGCGCCATGCAAAGGGCTGGACAGCCGCAAAAGCGTGGCAAGGAATTGACTGTAGCCGGTGAACTGGAATCACTGGCCGATGTTCGCCTTGTTGACCTGACACCCGAGCGGGTAAATGAGTGGGCAAGTGCTGAGGTATTGATTCGCGCATCATCCGCACGGCTTGCATTAAAGATGCTTCGGGCGTTTCTATTCTGGTGCGCCCGACACCACAACTACAAATCAATCATCACAAGCAATGCAGCCACAAGCCCCGAAGCCCGCGAAACGTTAGGCAAGCAAAAGGTAAAGAATGACGCGCTCCAACGTGAGCAATTACCCGCATGGTTCGCCGCCGTGAAGAGTATAGGCAATCCTGTGATTAGTGCATTTTTGCAAACCCTGCTGATAGTTGGTGCGCGCCGTGAAGAGTGGGCGTCACTTCGCTGGGATGCTGTAGATTTTCAGTGGAATAGCATTCGCATAAAAGACAAGGTGGAAGATTTCCGCATTATTCCCTTAACGCCCTATGTGGCGCACTTGCTGGCCGAATTACCGCGCCGCAATGAGTTTGTTTTTAGTAGCCCCGCATCTATATCCGGTTATCTTGCCGAACCTTCGGATAAGCATAACGAAGCCTGCGCTGTTGCTGGTGTGGATGTGACCTTGCACGGTTTGCGCCGTAGCTTTGCAACACTTAGCGAATGGATAGAGATGCCCGCCGGAATCGCTGCGCAGATACAAGGCCATGCGCCCCAAGGTGTGCGAGAGCAACACTATATCCGCCGCCCGCTTGACCTGTTGCGGATGTGGCACGTCAAAATCGAAGCGTGGATATTGGAGCAAGCCGGAATCGAGTTCGTGCCAGTAAAGGCCAGATTGCAGCTAGTGGGCGGTAAATAATTTATGGAGGCATGAAATGTTTGAATCAGGAATTGAAAAAACGATTGTGATTACTGCAATAGTTTTGTGGTTTGCTCATGGTTGGTATTTAAACACCCGCCTGCTAGACGTTCACAAAAAGCTGGATAAGGTTCTAGATGAATTTAACGGATTGAGGCTATACCTCTACGAGATAGACCCTCAGTTTGATGATGAACGCGAAGCCCTCCAACGTTTTCTTGATGAACATAACGCTGATAGTAATTTTGGGGCTGCTTTTGCCGCGATGGACGATATAGAACTCAACCGGCGAAAAGAAGAGCAAGGCAAGCGAACTCTATCAACAAGATTTAGCGAATAGAGTAACGAGTTACCCCCGCCTAGCTTTAGCGGGCGAAAGGCCAAATAGCTCTGATGGAGAAACAACCGTATGCATCTGTTTTTGCAAGTTACGGATTGGCCTAGATAACAATAGAGAGGGAAATGATTATGGTCAGAAAAATTCTTGATTGGGTAATTGGAATTGCGATTGCAGTGGCACTGGTGTATGCAGTTCATTCAGAAACGGGGGCTTGGACGATACTCCTTTTGGCCGGAATATTTCTGCACAATCTTGCTCTCAGTAACAGAATAGAAACACTTGAGAAAAATGTTAGGTTTGCCGAAACAAAAGCAAACGAAAATTGCATGGCATTAAATAACCTAGAATCATATTTATCAAGGCTCAAGGTAAAAAATGCATTGCATCCTGAAGACAGGGATACTTCCAAAGAACAGTTAGATGAGCTTAGTGCTATAAAGGAATCTTTAGCGTTAGCAAACCTTCCATATAAATCAAGGAATGAATACCTGGAATCGTTGGGAGTGAGCGGGCTATATCACGAACCTTGAGGGGTGTGAGTAATGAATAACGAAAGGATACCGCGCTGGAGCAAATGGCGATTGATGCCCGAGGTTAAAAAATGGGAAGCTGTTGCCCTTTCGCTGAATATCGAGCCGGGGGAAGTTAAAACAGACCACAACGCATGGATGGGAGCCGCCCACCCTTTCGATGAAGGCGAAGAGTTTAACGACCGCCTAGAGATACTCAAAAAACACTCTTCAAACCGGACACACTTCCCAACGCCGTGCATTCTCAATATGGCCAATTGGTATAACTGCGAAGTGCGACTAGATGAGTTTGCGGCATGGTGCGCTCATGTTGGCTTTGCAATTCCGCCCGAGTTATCGGCATTAGCCAAGGCTGCGCCACAACCCGCCCCGAAGGTGGAAGCTGCGCCCGCCGTGAAGGTTGAAGCCGTGCCAGTGATAACCCCGAGCGTTGAAGAGTGGGAAGTGCAAGCGCGCGCCATTGCTGATGAGTGTTTTGATACTGACACAAAGGGCGGATGCCGTGATTCTCTTGCAAGGAAAAAAGGTAACAAGATTGTGGGCGGATATTCATTCCGTGTCATGGAACTGATGCAGGAACGTGGCATAAAAGGGGCGCGTGGAATTATTGATAATCCGGCAACGATAATGCGTGAAGCGTTACAGGGTGAAAAATGGTGGGCGAACAAATCAAAGTGAGAGTGGGGAACGTGGGAAAAATGGGGAACGCATAAAAAGACAATTCCCCATTGTTGAATAAAGCTGATTAAAGCCCGTGGCCATATAGGTTTGCGGGCTTTTTTATTTGTTGTTGGTGGGGATTTTTCCCACTACTTAAATGGCAATCCTCGAAACTTAAAAAAGAGGAACCCATGATGCAATCCGTTCAATCATCCGCCGCGCATTCCCTGCCGGTATATCCCCCGCTGGAGCAAGTAACCCGCCCCACCGTTCCAACTGATGCCGCCGCTTATTACCTGAACAGACAGCCGCAAACATTGCGGGCGTGGGCGTGTTTGGAAAATGGTGCGCTGCGCCCAGTGCGAATTAGTGGCCGCCTTGCGTGGAGTGTTGCTGGCATACGCGCCCTGCTGAATGGGGAGTGCGCAAAATGATAAACCCGGACAGCCGCCAAGCATCATCCGGGTTTAAGCAAACATCATTTTTGCCTGAGCCGGATTTTAACCCGATTTACCCAAGCCCGAACACCCTTCCTGCGCGCTGCCTTGCCTTGATGTTGAACGCGCAAAGTTTCACGCATCCTGAGTTTGAACAGATAACCGGAAGCTGGCGATTATCTGCCGTGATTTTCACCTTGAAAGAACTTGGCTGGCCGGTGGAATCGTTTGACCTTTCCGCACCATCGCCTGAATGCCCGACCCGCACGATTAGCCGTTATTTCCTGCCGCCGAAAGTTATTCAGGCCGTGTTTGGTGGGGGTGCGCTATGACCGAAATCGAACGCGCTGCCGATGCGCTTCACCATATTGATGCAGGGTGCGCCCGTGATGAGTGGGTGCGTGCTGGCATGGCCGCGAAGTCTGCCGGATTAGACTTTGATGACTTCCACAACTGGAGCGCATCCGCCGGGAATTATGCCGGTGAGAATGAATGCCGCACAGTCTGGAAATCGTTTGATGAATCTGGAGCGGTGACACCTGCGACACTTTACGGAATGGCCTTCGCGCAAGGATGGAAAGACCCGAGCAAATCACGCGCCAAGGGAATAAACGGAAGCCGCCATACCCTACCCATAGCCAAGGCAAAAATAACCGCTCAAAAGCCCGTTAAACAGGCCGCAAGTGGTAACGCCGTGCAAGTTTGGGAACGCTGCATACCTGCGACACCTGCCGAAGCATATATACATCGCAAGCAAGGCAAGCCGGACGGGTTGCGAGTTTATCCGGCCAGTGCGCCGCCGCTGATTATCCGTGGCCAGAATGTTGCGGGTTATCTGGCGGTTCCATGCTGGAGCGGTAACGACCTGCAAACCCTGCAATTCATTCCGCCTGATGGTGGTGACAAATTGAACATGCCGGGCGCATCGTTCAATGATGGATTTTTCACCGTGGGCGAGATAACCGACCGCGCCTATATCGTGGAAGGAATCGGGCAAGCGTGGGCAATCCATAAAGCAACGGGAGCCGCTGCCGTGGTTTGTTTTGGAGCCGGGCGCATGATGACCGTGGCCAAGGTGCTGCGCGACAAATACCCCGCCGCTGGTTTGGTGTTAGTGTCTGACCGTGGCAAGGAAGCCGATGCCGGAAAGATTGCCGCCGCTGTTGCTGGCCAGTCTGTAGCGATGCCCGATGACAAGCCCGGCAACTATGACGCAAACGATTACGCGCAAGAGTTTGGCACTGGTGCATTGTCTGACCTGTTGCAACGCCCACAAGCCCCCGTGATGCGTTTCAAGCTGTTGTCTGGTGCTGACCTATGCAACGCCCCGCCGATGCGCTGGATGGTGCGTGGCGTGTTGCCGGTGGAAGGGCTGGCCGCATTGTTTGGAGCAAGCGGAAGCGGGAAAAGTTTTCTGATGCTGGATATTGCCGCCGCTGTTGCCGGTGGTGATTATGAATGGTTTGGCCGCCGTGTTACTCAATGCCCGGTGACATACGTTTGCCTTGAGGGTGAAGCCGGAATAGGTAAGCGTGTAAAGGCGTGGAGCCTACATCACAACAAGCCCGTGCCCGATGCGCTGCGATTCATTACGCAACCTTTCGACCTGCTGAGTGATGACGTGCCCGAACTGGCCAAGGCGGTGATTGCCGGTGGTGGTGCGAGTGGGCTGGTGATACTCGACACCTTGAACCGTGCCGCACCTGGAGCCGATGAAAATTCAAGCGTGGATATGGGCAACCTTATCGCCGCCGCCAAGCAACTGCAAAGCCTGACCGGTGGGCTGGTGTTGCTGGTGCATCACACGGGCAAGGACGCCACGAAGGGACTGCGCGGGCATTCGAGTTTATATGCTGCGCTTGATGGTGCGATTGAAGTCACTGCGACCGACAACCGCAAGGCGTGGAGCGTGGCCAAGTGCAAGGATGACGTGACCGGCGATGCGCACCCGTTCAAGCTGGAAATTGTGCCGGTGGGCATTGATGACGAAGGCGACGAAATCACTTCATGCGTGGCCGTGCCGGATGAATCGGCGGAAGCAATCAAGCAAGCCAAAAGACCAACGCTGCGAAGTAACCAAAAGATTGCAAACGAAGCAATCGGCGAAGCCCTGCGCAAATCGCCGCACACTGGCAAGGAAGGCGCGCCACAAGGCAGGCCGTGCATTCAATACACCGATGCCGTGGCGATTGTTGCCGAGCGCATACCCGCCGATGCCAAGCACAAAACATCACGCGCCAAGGTAGCAATTACGGGACTGGTGGAGCGTGGCTTCCTTGCCATGAAAGGGGATTGGTTATGGGACAAATAACCCCCCCGTTTCACAACACCCGTTCCGCCCCCTTCCCTATAGGGGGAAAGGGGAAGCGGGAAGCGGGTAAGGGCATTTCCCGTTTGAACCGAAAACAAGCGAAACGGGCGAAGCGGGAAGCGGGGGAAGCCGTGCCTATTGGCTTTCACTGGTGCATAGCATGAATGACTTACTAGGTGATGCCCTGCCCGTGGTGCGAAAGAATGACCGACCGGAAGCCGCCGCGCTGGTGGAAGTTTTGAAGGCGTTAAGTGCGCATCCTGCGGTGGCATGGGTGGAGCGGATGAACAGTGGCGCGGTGAGAATCGGCAAGCGGTTTGTGCGCTTCGGGTGGAAGGGTTGCCCGGACGTGCTGGGACAGCTAAAGGATGGGCGATTGCTGGGCGTGGAAGTGAAGGCCGCCAAGGGAAGGTTAAGACCCGAGCAAACCATTTTCCTTGAACGCATCCGCCTTGCTGGTGGCGTGGCATTCATGGCGCGTGATTGCCGGGACGTGATGCAGGAACTTGATAAAGCAGGAAGGAAACAATATGGCAACTATTGAAAAGAAAAAGCGCGGCAAGTGGAAAGCGGGCGAATCAGGCAACCCAAACGGAAGGCCGCCGGGATTGGGTGAAGTCACAAAGCTGCGCAACAGCATAGCCGAACACCTGCCCGAGATAATCACGCAACTGGTGGTCAAGGCGAAGGATGGGGACGCACAAGCCGCCCGCCTGTTACTGGAACGAGTATTGCCCCCGGTGAAGGCAATCGAACAGCCTGTAGCCCTATCCCTGCCCGATGGTGAAAGCATAACCGCGCAAGGTGTGGCGATAGTCCAAGCCGTAGCCGCTGGAACGCTTGCACCAAGCCAAGGGGCTGCGCTGCTGACTGGATTGGGCGCACTGGCACGGATTAAAGAAATTGACGAACTAACCGCCCGCATCACGGCATTGGAGGGGATGAAAAATGGCCACGATTGAACAGCGAATTACTACACTGGAAAGCAGGCGCAAACCGGAAGTGGTGAAGATGCAAAAGCCAAGACCGTCAGTGTCAGAAAGTGAATGGATGGAACTTCAACAAAAGACAGATTTTCAAACCGCAGAATATCCGCGCCTCTTCGCTGAAATACTGGCAAGGCGTGGGGATGGTAGCGAAATCAAGCATTCGGACTATATTCGCAAACTGGAGAAACAATATGGCAACGCTTAAACAACGCATCACGGAACTGGAGCAACGACCAAGCCAAAGCAATAATGCGCTTGAGTCGTTTATCAAACGCCTTGCCTTAAATCTCCCTTGGTTAAATCTGAACGCTATCAGGAAGCGCAATCAGTAAGACGATAAAGGCAATAAAGCAGCCCGCCGCCGCTAGAGATAGTCCGGCGATTTTTCTTTTTGGGGAGTGCTGCATTGAGCAAACGCAGTTACAAACTGGTTACATTAAAAGCAAGTAAGTATTATTTATGCTGTAACTATTTGATTCATAATGTATGCCATTTCTACTTCGGGCAGTTCGGGCATGATTTCAGGGCTGGTGGTCCGGTGAATTCATCATGTCAAAAAACGGTGTCCACTAAAAACACGAAAGGCTCGAAATTATGAGCGCGTGGAAAGCGATGGCGCCAAGGGACCAGGTTCGCCATCGCCCGGCTATGCCGGGCGATGAATCATTTGTTTCCCCTGATTGCCCGGCAATACCCATGCAAATTTTTGTGGTTTTCGTGGATGAATCGCTTTTCAGTTCTTGCGGCGGCGCCACCAGATGGATGCGCCCACGCCTGCCAGCAGCAACGGCACGATCAGCAGGAAGCCGACACTGATGACGGTGAGTTGCGTCTTGCTGAGCGCGAGGTCGCCGTCTTTTATGGCGCGCGGTTGCAGCGTGATGAGATGCTCGTCGCTGGATAGCCAGTTCACCATGTTCACGCCCAGGTCGACGTTGCCGCCGTTGCCGGCGAAGCTGTTGGCGAGAACGCGCCGTTGCCGACCACCACGATGCGCTGCTCGCGATCGTTGACGTCGCGTTGCAGGGACAGTGCGATGACAACGGGGCCGGGGGTGTCGTGCCGTTTGTCGAAAGCCGGCTTGCCCGGTTTCGGGTAGCGGCTCACCCATCCGCGCGGCGCGACTTCCAGCAGCACGTGGCGTTGCCATTCGTCGTCCTCGTTCCAGGCCAGCGGACGTGCTTCCGGGAATGCGGTGATCAGGTTGAAGTCGCGCGTGACGGGGTGCGGCGTATAGGCTGCGCCGAGCGACCACGAAGCGGGCGCATTCATTTCGGTGGCGGACGGGTCGATCACAATGCCGGGCGGCAACAGCAGGCCGAGCCTTTCGGCGAGCGGTTCCAGTCCGCGCAACGGCCCGGCATCCGCCAGCCAGAGCAGGTTGCCGCCGCGCTCGACATAGCGCATCAGCTTGTCCGTTTCGCCGGGCATCAGATCGACCTGCGGTTGGGTGACGACCACGACGCCGGCGTTGTCCGGCACTTCCTGCGCCAGCGCCAGATTCAGGCTGCCGATGCGGAAGCCGTTCTGCCCGAGCTTGGCGCCGAAGACCAGTCCCAGGTCGTGGTTGGCCTGCCCGTCGAGCTTGCGCTCGCCGTGCCCGTCCAGATACATCACGATCTGGTCACGGTTGTGCGCCAGACGCAGCAGCGCGCTGGTGAGCGTCTGTTCGTTGATCAGGGTGAGGTGTTCGCTGCGCCCGGCGTACTCGACCACCATCTCGCCGTTCAACTGGATACCCGCGTCGCGCGCCTTCTGTTCCTCCTTGACCGGGTCGATGAACACCAGTTCGATGTCTTTTTTTGTAACGCTGATAAAGCGAGACGAAGTCGCGGATGATCTTGCGGATGTCGCCCAGGCGCGGGTCCTGTTCGGTGGCGTACACGGTGATGTTGACCGGGCCGTCCAGTTGCCCGAGCACTTCGATGCTGCCGGTCTCCAGGCTGTTGATGGCGCTCTGCGTGACGTCGCGCTGCAAATGGTGTCGCGTGGCGAGGTAACCCAGCCCGGATACGGTCGTGGTCAGCAGCAACACGAACAGCAGGTTGCGCAACGACGGGGTGGTGAGGAATCTGCGCAGCATGGCTTATCCGTAGAGGCGGTTGTTGTGCAGCCGCTTCATCGTCAGCAGCAGGAAGAAGGCGGTGAACAGCAGGAAGAAGGCGACATCGCCACTGTCCAGCAAGCCGGCATTGAAACTCTCGAAGCGCCTGAACGGCGAGGTGAGGTGCCAGACCGAATCTTCCGCAGACGCGCCGATGTCGGCCAGCCACAGGCCGGCCAGCACCGCCAGCGCCCCGATGGCGGCGATGACGGGTTGCGTGGTCAGCGCGGAGACGTACAGTCCCAACGCGACATAGCAGGCGGAAAGCAGCAGCAGGCCGAGCAGGTTGCTCAGCAGCAGGCCGTGGTCGAGCTGCGTGCCGAGCGCCAGGGTATAGACCATCAACGGCACGCCGGCCATCAGTATGGTCAGGAAGGCCATCAGTCCGAGGAATTTGCCGAGCACGATATGCCGCCCCGACAGTGGCGCCGACAGCAGCAGCGTGAGCGTCTGGCTGCGCCGTTCCTCGGCGATCATGCGCATGGTGAACATCGGCACCAGCATCATCAGCAGTATCGCCACGGTATTGAACAGCGGCGCGGCCACCATGGCGGTCGCGCCGGGCGGGTTGGCGAGCTGGGCGAGTTGCGGCTGGATCTCCAGGAACGCCTCCAGCCGCGCCAGGAAGAACCAGGCGAGGATGAATTGCAGCACCGCGAGCACGAACCAGGTCGAGGGCATGGCGAACAGGCTGCGCAGTTCGCGCATCGCCAGCAAGGTGATCAGGCGCATCATGGGCGGTCTCCCGTGGCGGCGTTTTCGGCATCGGTGATCTTGACGAACACTTCTTCCAGCGTGGTCTGTAACGGGGTGAGCTGTTCCAGTTGCCAGCCATGTTGCGCGGCCAGGGCAAGCAACGTGCTGCCGGGATTCTCTCCCGGCGCATGCAACACGCGGAAGCGGGTGTCGGACAGCCGTTCGACGCTGGCGATGCCGGCGATGCCCTGCAATTCGTCCAGGGCGGGCGGGTTGCCCAGGCTGACGGTGAAGCCGGATACGCTGCCGTACTGCTGCATGCGCGCGCTGGTATCGCCGTAGATGAGCCTGCCGTGTTGCATGATCTCCACGCGGTCGCACACGTTTTCCACTTCGCCGAGCAGGTGGGTGGACAGGATCACGCTGTACGTGTTGCCGAGTTCGCGGATCAGGCTGCGGATATCGCGGATCTGCGCGGGGTCGAGGCCGACGGTCGGTTCGTCCAGCACGATCACAGCCGGCCGGTGGATGATGGCTTGCGCGATGCCGACGCGTTGCTGGTAGCCCTTGGACGGGGTGCCGATGATCTTGCTGCCGACCGTCTCTAGGCCGCAGCGCTGCCGGGTCTGTGCCAGCGCATCGGCGACAGCGTCGCGCTGCAGGCCGCGCAGCCGTGCCGCGAAGGTCAGGTAATCGTCCACACTGAGTTCGCGGTATAGCGGCGGCGTTTCCGGCAGGTAGCCGATATGCATCTTCGCGAGCGTCGGGCGTTGTTGCAGGTCGATGCCGCAAATCTCGATCGTGCCGCTGCCGGGCAGCAGGCAGCCGGTCAGCATCTGCAGCGTGGTGCTCTTCCCCGCGCCGTTGTGGCCGAGCAGGCCGAGCACTTCGCCGCGCTTCAGTTGCAGGGATACGTCGCGGATCACTTGTCTGTTGCCGAAGCTGCGCGTCAGGTTGCGCGCGGAGAGCGTGATTTCGGATGGGGCGTTGGACAAGGTAGGGGTGTGTCGTGGTTGTGGGTTCGGCTAAATATAACCTAATATGTGCGCCCGCATCAAAAGCAGTTATCGCCATGTGTTCATATAAATACCTTATCGTCGGCAGTTTGTTGCTCGGCGCCTGTGCGCAGGCGCCGCAGCGCGCCGAACCGGCACAGTCTGCGCCGCAGCCCGCGCCGCAGGCAGAGGTCGCACCGGTATTGCCCGACGTCGAATTGAGCGACGAGCTGCTGTACGAATTCCTGCTGACCGAGATCGCCAACCAGCGCGGACACAAGGCGCTGGCCGTGGAAGCGAGCGCCGATCTGGTCCGGCGGACGCGCGACCCGCGCATGGCCAGGCGCGCCGCGCAACTGGCGTTCGAATCCGGCGACATGGAAAAGTCCGTCGAGGCGTTCCGCCAGTGGCAGGAACTCGAGCCGACCTCGCCGATGGCGGGCCGGATGCTGGCTTCGATATTGTTGCGCGGTGGCAGGCTGGACGAGGCGCAGCGGGAGCTGGCCAAGGTGTTGCAGGCCGAACAGGCGAATGCAGGGAAGGTTTTCCTGCAGATATTGCAGTCGGTCGCCTCGCATCCGGACAAGCCAGCCGTGCTGAAACTGCTGCGCAATCTTGCACAACCCTATCCGAGCGTTGCCGAGGCGCATTGGTCGGTGGCCCAGTTGGCGATGCTGGCGGGCGACACGGTCGTCGCGCTGGACGAAGCGCGCCAGGCGCGCACCCTGCGCCCGGAGTGGAGCAGTGCGGTGTCGCTGGAGGCGCAGTTGCTGATGAAGGATGCGCCGCAGCAGGCGCTGGAAGTGTTGCGCCGCTATCTGTCCGGTTTTCCGGACGAGCGCGAGATCCGCCTGCAATATGCGCGCGCGCTGCTGCAGCAGAAACAGTACCCGCTTGCGCGCGCCGAATTCCAGCGCCTGGCGCAGGCGACCCCGGACAATCCCGACCTGGCGTTCGCGATCGCGCTGATCTCGCTGCAGCTGAACGACCTGCAGGGCGCGGAGACGCAGCTCCAGCAGGCGCTGGCCAAGGGCAAGAAAGACAGGGATACGGTGCAGTATTACCTCGGGCAACTGGGCGAGGCGAAGGAGGACGAGAACAAGGCGCTCGCGCATTACCTCGAGGTGAAAGGGGGCGAATTCCACTATGCGGCGCAATTGCGTGCGGCCTACCTGCTGAACAGGCGCGGCAAGCCGGACGAGGCGCTGGAATACCTGCACCGGCTGCAGCCTGCCGATAACCAGCAGCGCGTGCAGTTGTTGCTGATCGAGGCGCAATTCCTGCGCGACGCGAAGCGCACGGAGGATGCCTATCGGGTGTTGCAGCAAGGTCTGGAAAAACTGCCCAATCATCCCGACCTGCTTTACGAGGCTGCGATGCAGGCGGACAAGCTCGGCAAACATCAGGTGTCCGAACAATTGCTGCGCAAGCTGATCCAGATCAAGCCGGATCATGCACACGCCTACAATGCGCTGGGTTTCAGCCTGCTGGAACGCAACGAGCGCGTCCCGGAGGCGGTCGCGCTGGTGGAGAAGGCCCTGCAGCTCGCGCCGGATGATGCCGCCATCATGGACAGCGTCGGCTGGGGTTACTATCGCCTCGGCAGGCTGGACGACAGCGTGAAGATGTTGCGCAAGGCCTTCGGTGCCAATGCCGATGCTGAGATCGCCTCGCATCTGGGCGAGGTGTTATGGGTGCGCGGCGACAAGCTGGAAGCCAGGAAGATCTGGCAGGACAGCCTCAAGACCAATCCCGGCAACGAAGTGTTGCAGGCGGTGATGAAACGGTTCGTGCCTTGAAGCGGACACCGGATCTCCATTTTTGGGCGAATTGCTGCTTACTGGTCGTTCCGTTGTTGCTGGGTGGTTGTGCCGGGTTGTCGTCAACGCCCGCGCCGGTGTTGCGGCCTGCGCAGGCCGAATCCGCATCGTTCACCTTGAACGGGCGCATCGCGATCAGCCATAACGGCACGCGCCATTCGGCAGGGTTGCGCTGGGCGCATCGCGCGCAGTCCGACGAACTGCTGCTGCTCGCGCCGCTCGGTGCCACGGCTGCGCGCGTCTACCGCGATGCGGACCAAGCGACGCTGGACGACGGCGACAAGCATTACCGGGCCGCCGATGCGGAATCGCTGATGCAGCAGGTGCTGCACTGGCATCTGCCGCTGAACGGCCTGCACCGCTGGGTGCTCGGGCTGCCGGACGCCGGCAGCGCGGCACGGGTGGAGCGCGATGCCGGCGGGCGGATCGTCGTGCTGTATCAGGACGATTGGGAGGTGCGTTACCTGCGCTATGCCGGGGACCAGCCGGACAGCATGCCGACGCACCTGCGATTGAGCCGCGAGGGATTGCAGTTGCAGTTGCTGATCGACGAATGGGAGCTTCCATAACCTTGTCGTATTTAAACCACGAAGAACACGAAGAACACGAAGAACACGAAGAACACGAAGAACACGAAGAACACGAAGAACACGAAGAACACGAAGAACACGAAGAACACGAAGGCCGCGAAGGAAAACCATGCGTTACTTTGAGAACGAGAGTATCTCGAGTACATGTCCTCGGATATCCTTCCCCAAAGATTTCTTCGTGATCTTCATGCGCTTCGTGGTGAGATGATCTTTTCAAAATGACGCAAACCATCACCTGCCCGGCCCCGGCCAAACTTAACCTGTTCCTGCATGTTGTCGGCCGCAGGGCGGACGGCTATCACCTGCTGCAGACCCTGTTCCGTTTCATCGACCTGAACGACACGCTGCATTTCACGCTGCGCGAGGATGGCATCGTGCAGCGCACCAATGGCATCGAGGGCGTTCCCGAGGAATCCGATCTGTGTGTCCGCGCCGCGCGGCTATTGCAGGCCGAGACCGGCTGCGCGCTGGGCGTGGATATCGCAGTGGAGAAGCGCATCCCGATGGGCGGCGGGCTGGGCGGCGGCAGTTCGGATGCGGCGACCACGCTGATCGCGCTGAACCGCCTGTGGTCGCTGGGCTTGTCGCGCCAGCGCCTGATGCAACTGGGGCTCGCTGGGGGCGGATGTGCCGGTGTTCGTGTTCGGCGAGAACGCATTCGCCGAGGGGTGGGTGAGCAACTGCAGGCATGTCCCCTGCCGGAAGTCTGGTACGTGGTGCTTTTCCTCCGGTGCACGTGCCGACGGCCGGTATTTTTGCGCATCCGGAATTGACACGGAACACTGTTTCCATCACAATGCGCGCCCTCTCGGAAGGGCAAAGCCATCTGCATAACGACTTGCAGCCGGTGGTATGCGAACTTTACCCGGAAGTGGCGCGTTATCTGGCCGTGCTGGATGGCTGCGGAAAAGCGATGATGACCGGCTCCGGCGCCTGTGTGTTCGCCGGATTTCCCGACCGCAGCCAGGCCGAAGCGGCCTTGCGGCAATTGCCCGACGGGATGCGCGGAGTCGTTGCGCAAGGATTGGCAAGGCATCCGTTGCATGATTGGGTGTCCGAGTAGTTTTTATTGGGGAGTCGCCAAGTGGTAAGGCACCGGATTTTGATTCCGGCATTCGTAGGTTCGATCCCTACCTCCCCAGCCAAACACAGTTTCGGCACAGACTGGCGTGAACAGCCTGGGCCGGATTCACGGGGCTGATGGTGGAGATTCTCGAGAACGTGCGCGGCAAGGACGTGTTCGTGCTGCAATCCACCTGCGCGCCGACCAACGATAACCTGATGGAAGTGCTGGTGATGGTGGATGCGCTGAAACGCGCCTCTGCAGGACGTATCACTGCTGCGATGCCGTATTTCGGTTATGCGCGCCAGGATCGCCGCCTGCGCTCGGCGCGTCGCGATCACCGCCAAGCTGGTGGCAGACATGCTGACCAGCGCCGGGGTGGACCGTCTGTTGACGATGGATCTGCACTCGGACCAGATTCAGGGGTTCTTCGACATTCCGGTGGATAACATCTATGCCAGCCCGATCCTGCTGTCCGATGTTTGGAAGAACGATTATCCGAATCTGATCGTGGTGTCGCCGGACGTTGGCGGCGTGGTGCGCGCCCGCGCCCTGGCCAAGCAGCTGGAAGCGGACCTGGCGATCATCGACAAGCGCCGTCCTGCCGGGCGTGGCCAAGGTGATGAACATCATCGGCGACGTGTCGGGGCGGACCTGCCTGATCATGGACGATCTGGTGGATACCGCCAATACGCTGTGCGAGGCCGCCAGTGCGCTGAAGGAAAAGGGCGCCGCGCGCGTACTGGCTTACTGTACCCATCCGGTGCTGTCCGGCCCGGCGATCGAACGCATCGAAAACTCGGCGATGGATGAACTGGTCGTCACCGACACCATTCCGCTGAACGAACGGGCGCGGAACTGCGGACGCATCCGCCAGTTGAGTACTGCGGAATTGCTGGCGGAAACGATCCGCCGCATCAATAACGAAGAGTCGGTGAGCTCGCTGTTCACCGAGTAAGGGGATTGGCGGCAGCCATGTCGGTTGCCGCAATGCAGGGATCGTCTGGTCGCGGACGGTCCCGTTTTTGGAGAAGTGAAATGACGATTGAAATCAATGCAACAATTCGCAAGGCGCAAGGTACGGGTGCGAGCCGCCGTCTGCGTAACACCGGCCGCGTGCCAGGTGTTGTGTATGGCTCGGGTGACGTGGATAATGATCGAAATTGATCACAATGAGGTGTTCTACAAGCTTCGTCAGGAAGCGTTCCACGCTTCCGTGCTGACGCTGAATCTGGAAGGCAAGAAAGAGGCGGTGCAACTGCGCGATTTCGTGATGCATCCGTTCCGCGCACAAGTTCAGCACATCGACTTCCAGCGCGTGGACGCGAACAAGAAGATGCACATCAAGGTGCCGCTGCATTTCCTGAACGGTGAAATCGCGCCGGGCGTGAAGCTGGGTGGCGGCAAGATCAGCCACGTGCTGAACGATCTGGATATCGTCTGCCTGCCCAAGGATCTGCCGTCCTTCATCGAGGTGGACTTGGCTAATCTGGAACTGGGCCATTCCATCCACGTGTCCGACGTCAAGCTGCCCAAGGGCGTGGAAGTGGCGACCCATCACCATGCCAGCGATGCCGTGGCGGTCGTGCAAGTGCCGCGTGGCGCAGTGGAGGCCGCATCGGAAGAAGGTGCCGCTACACCTGCCGCAGAAGCCGCTGCGCCAGCCGCAGAAGCCAAGAAGTAATTCACGATCTGAACTGCCCGCCATGTCATCGAACGGTGCATGGCGGGTTTTTCATTTATGAACGCCACTCAAAATTCAGACTTCATCCCAACTACGGCGTTGCGGAAAAATTTCTGGCTTGCATACCATGCATATGCAGCGCGGCGAGATTTTCCCCGCGCCTTGCATTTTGGCGGACTCTGAATCTTTAGAGGTATTCATATGCAAGCCATTAAACTCATCGTTGGCCTCGGCAATCCTGGCAGGGAGTATGAGGACACGCGCCATAACGCCGGGTTCCGGTGGGTGGATGAGCTCGCGCGCCTGCATAACGCCAACTTCAGGAACGACAGCAAGTTCCACGGACTCGTCGCCAAGGCGAGTCTGCACGGACATGAGGTGCATCTGCTCGCCGCAGACCTTCGCGAACGTCAGTGGCCGGGCATTGGTCGCGCTGGCGCTGTTCTACAAGATATTGCCGGGCCAGATACTGGTCGTGCATGACGAGCTGGATCTGCCGCCGGGCGGCGTCAAACTCAGGCTGGGCGGCGGCCACGGCGGCCACAATGGCCTGAAGGATATCATCGCGCAGCTGGGCAGCCGCGATTTCTGGCGCTTGCGCATCGGCATCGGGCATCCCGGCGAGCGCAGCGAAGTGAGCAATTTCGTATTGAACGCGCCGCGCAAGGAAGAACAGGTGCTGATCGATGAGGCGATGCAGCGTGCGCAGGATGTCTCGCCGCTGGTCATCGAGGGCAAGCTGGAAGCGGCGATGCTGAAGCTGCATAGTAGTTAGGATTTAGGATTGAGGGAATGCGGAGCAGCGGGTTTTGCTCAATCCTGTTATTAGAGGAAAAGCCATGAGTCTCAAATGCGGTATCGTCGGTCTCCCCAATGTGGGTAAATCCACCTTGTTCAATGCGCTCACAAAAGCGGGCATCGCTGCGGAGAACTATCCGTTCTGCACCATCGAGCCCAACGTCGGCATCGTCGAGGTGCCCGATCCGCGTCTCGATGAGCTGTCGAAGATCGTCAACCCGCAGCGCGTGCAGCATGCCATCGTCGAGTTCGTCGACATCGCCGGGTTGGTGGCGGGTGCTTCGAAGGGCGAAGGGCTGGGCAACCAGTTCCTCGCCAACATCCGCGAGACTGACGCTATCGTCAACGTGGTGCGTTGCTTCGACGATGAGAACGTGGTGCACGTCGCGGGCAAGGTTGACCCGATCTCCGACATCGAGACCATCATCACCGAACTGGCGCTGGCCGACCTGGCGGCGGTGGAGCGCACCCTCCAGCGCGAAGGCAAGAAGGCCAAGTCCGGCGACAAGGATGCGCAACACCTGGTCGCGGTATTGGAAAAACTGCTGCCGCACCTGAACGAGGGCAACCCGGCGCGCACTGCCGGCCTGACCGATGACGAGAAGCTGACGGTCAAGCCGCTGTGCCTGCTGACCGTGAAGCCGGCGATGTATGTCGGCAACGTGCTGGAAGACGGTTTCGAGAACAATCCCTACCTCGACCGGCTGCGCGAACATGCGGCACGGGAGGGCGCACCGGTCGTTGCATTGTGCGCCAAGATCGAACAGGAACTCGCCGACCTCGACGATGCCGACAAGCTGGAATTCCCCTCGCCGATCTCGGCCTGGACGAGCCCGGCCTGAATCGCCTGATCCGCACCGGCTACGACCTGCTCGGCCTGCAAACCTATTTCACGGCGGGCGTGAAAGAGGTGCGCGCCTGACCATCCACTAAAGGCGACACGGCGCCCGAGGCCGCCGGCGTGATCCATACCGACTTCGAGAAAGGCTTCATCCGCGCGCAGACCATCTCCTACGTCGATTTCATCGCCTGCGGCGGTGAACATGGCGCCAAGGAAAAGGGCAAGATGCGCGTCGAGGGCAAGGAATACGTCGTGCAGGACGGCGACGTGATGAACTTCCTGTTCAACGTGTGACGGCGCGACGGCGTCGAGCTTGTAGCGACTGCCGCTTGCCGGATCGCTAGAACGGTAGTTGCAATGCCGGTGCGGCCGCCAGCAGGATGCGGCGGAAACTTTCCTGTATCCGGTCCAGCGCGGCGACATCGTCCGCCTCGAAGCGCAGTACGATCACCGGCGTGGTGTTCGATGGGCGCATCAGCCCGAAGCCGTCCGGATATTCCACACGCAGGCCGTCTATCGTGATGACGTCGAGCGCGCCGTCGAAATGCGCTTCCTTCTGCAGTCGTGCGATCAGCGCATGGTTTTCACCTTCTGCGGTACGGACGTGCAGTTCCGGCGTGCAGACCGCGTCCGGCAACGCGTTCAGCGCGGCACTCGGGTTGCCCAGCCGGCTCAGTATCTCCAGCAGTCGCGCGCCCGCATACAGGCCGTCGTCAAAACCGTACCAGCGCTCCTTGAAGAACACGTGCCCGCTCATCTCGCTGGCCAGCAGCGCGCCGGTCTCGCGCATCTTGGCCTTCACCAGCGAATGGCCGGTCTTCCATAGCATCGGTTTGCCGCCGTGCCTGCGTATCCAGTCGAACAGGTTGCGTGTGGACTTGATGTCGAAAATGATCTCCGCACCGGGGTGGCGGTCCAGCACGTCGGCGGCGAACAGCATCAACTGGCGATCCGATAAATGATCTTTCCGTCCCAGACCACGCCGAGGCGGTCGCCGTCGCCGTCGAAAGCCAGCCCAAGTTCGCTGCCGTTATCCGCCAGCGCGGTGATCAGGTCTTCAAGATTGTGCGGATCGGACGGGTCCGGATGGTGGTTGGGGAAATTTCCGTCCACTTCGCAGAACAGTTCGGTCACCTCGCAACCGAGACCGCGATACAGTTTGGCGGCGAAATCGCCTGCCACGCCGTTGCCGCAATCCACGGTGATGCTCATCGGGCGGGCCAGTTTGATGTCGCCAACGATGCGCGCGAGATATTCCGGCGCGATGTCGTATTGTGCGTAGCTGCCCGTGCCATGTGTGAGATCGTTCTGTTCGATGCGTCGGCGCAGCGCCTGTATCGTCTCGCCGGACAAGGGTCTCGCCGGCGAGTACCATCTTCAGGCCATTGTAATCGGGCGGGTTGTGGCTGCTGGTGATCATCACCGCACAGTTGGTGTTGAGCTGGAAGGCGGCGAAATAGGTCATCGGCGTGGCGACCATGCCAAGATCGACGACGCCGATGCCGGCCTTGCGGATGCCGCGCGCCAGCGCCCGCGCGAAGGCGGGGCCGGACAGGCGTCCGTCATAGCCGATGGCGATGCCACGCTGGCCGCGCGCCACGGCTTCGGAGCCGATGGCATGGCCGATCCGTTCGACGATATCGTCAGTCAGTGATTTGCCGACGATACCGCGGATGTCATAGGCCTGAAAATCTCCTTGGGGATGTCACGCATCGTGTCGCTCCATTGCTGGATCGAGACTGGGATCGATCCGGCGCAACTTTCCCAAGCCAGTCCGGGGAGTTTCATCATGCAATCGAAATGCCCGAGCGGGCATTCGCGCTTAAGCAGGGGCTGCACTCAATATCGAGCTTGAGGATATGCGCTTTCGCGGACAGGCAGGGTGAACTGCGGGCTGCTGGAGCCGAACAGCGCCAGCATCAGGCGATCAGCGCGGCCACCCGGTGCATCAGGCCGGAATCGTTGCGTGCCAGGCGTGCGCAGGACAGCAGGGCGATGGCCTCGCCGATATCCGTTCTCCCGCACAGATTGGCGCACGAGCCGCCCGCGGTAGGTCGATCTCTCTTCGGCGACCGGACGATCCTTGCCCGGAACCGATCAGCCACACCCGTATAACCGTGCTGTTGCGGATGTTGCGCGGTCTCGGCGAAATAAGCCTCCGGCCAGCGTTTCGCCAGGCCATATTCAGCGCCGGGACAGAACGCTGCGACGAGTTTTGTCCAGCGTCAGGCCAGCTTTTTCAGAACGGCATCGCGCTGCGCCACCGGGATGGTCAGAGCCGGATCGGGAATGGGGCGCCGGACCGGCGTGCC
>JADJWO010000004.1 GCA_016716325.1 Nitrosomonadales bacterium | reverse complement strand
ATTCACCGAACCCACGATACCAGCAGCGCAGCGGCCCGGTCGGCGCGGCGCGGATCATCGATGGAGGCGTGCAGCGAAATGAACCTCAGATACAGGAACAACAGGATCAGTTCGACGTCAGGCGCGCATCCCACACCCACCATGCACCCCACATCGGCTTGCCCCACAACGCACCGGTCCACAGCGATGAAGGCGAACAGCGCACCGGTCGGCGCGATCGCGGTTACATCATCGCCGACAAGCGGTATTGAAGATCAGCCCCAGTGCGGCGTAGCCCGCCATGATCAAGTACAGGAACATGGACAGGATGGACGCAGGAACGTGGATGAAGATGATGCGGTAAAACTCGCCTTTAACTGATAATCCGTCGGCGCGACCGCAAAACCGATATACAGGCCAACCGCAGACAGAATCGCAGCAGAAACCGCGAACCACGGAATCATTTTTCCGGCCAAGCCGTAAAAGGTCGTAGGTGCTGAATATTTGAACCAGTTTATTGCCAAAGTCATTACTCCATCGAAATTCGCAACGCCTGCGCACTCACCCAAGGGTGAATACCAGCGCCAATACCAGTAACGCACCCAACAAGGACAGGTGCGGCGTCGTGTTCAGTCCGCTTGAAACCGCCTCAACCGCTCCGGTGCCAAAGATCAGCACCGGAATGCACAGCGGCAACACCAGCAGCGATAACAGTACGCCGCCGCCGCGCAAACCCAACGTCAGGGCTGCGCCGATCGCGCCGATCATGCTGAGGATCGGTGTCCCAATAACAACCCGACGATCAGCACACCAATTGCCTGCGCCGACATATCGAACTGCAGTCCCAGCACCGGAGCCATCAGCACCAGCGGCAGGCCGGACACCATCCAGTGCGCGGTTATCTTGCCCAACACCAGCATCGATAGCGACTGCGGCGCCAGCATCATCTGTTCCAGCGTGCCGTCAAGATAGTCGGCGGAAAACAGCCGCCCCAGCGACAACATCGAAGATAGCAGTGCAGCGACCCACAACACACCGGGAGCCATTTTGCGCAGCATCTCCATCTCCGGCCCGACACCCAGCGGAAACAGGCTGACCACCATCACGAAGAAGATCAGCGTGGTAAGCACATCTGCGCGGCGGCGCATCGCCAGTACCAGATCGCGGCGTACCACCAACACCAACAGGCCGAGCATCGTCGATTTTTTCATGCCGCCATGACTTCCATGCTGCGCATCCTCATGACAGCGACAGACTGCGCATATCCATTCCCGCCACCTGCAAGGGCTGATGGGTAGTAAAAATCACCATCCCGTGGCCAGTCAGGTGCTCCGCGATCAATTCCTGGATCAAGGACACTGCTCCGACATCCAGTGCGGCCAATGGTTCATCCAGCACCCACAGTCGGGCATCGCTCACCAGCAAGCGCGCCAGCGCAACGCGCCGTCTCTGGCCTTGCGAAAGCACCTTGGTAGGCAACATTTCACGACCGCGCAAACCCATGCGGCGCAAAGCAGTGATCACTTCTCTTTCATCAAGCTCGATGCCGGATAGTCCAGCCGAAATATGCAAGTTCTCCAGCGCGCTCAATTCATCCTTGATGGCATTCAGGTGCCCGAGGTACAGCATTTGCGCGTAATAATCCTCATCCAGCTCACGGATATTCTCGCCATCCCAGACAATATCCCCCTCATCCGGCGTCATGAAGCCGCACAACGTGCGCAGCAAACTGGTCTTGCCGCTGCCGTTCGCACCCTGCACTTGCATGATCTGCCCGGGATGAAGCGTAAA
Organism: Nitrosomonadales bacterium; assembly: GCA_016716325.1. Classification (NCBI taxonomy): domain Bacteria; kingdom Pseudomonadati; phylum Pseudomonadota; class Betaproteobacteria; order Nitrosomonadales; species Nitrosomonadales bacterium. The sequence goes on along the minus strand of JADJWO010000004.1, from coordinate 26,018 downwards.
GCTTAATCCGGAAAACAGGCGGTGATCGCCACGACTGCAGGCAAGATTGCTGATTTCCAGCATGGAGGGATAACCCGGTTATTTCACAGCGCGGGATTATATACGATGGCTCCCGGAAAAGCCTACCGCGCGGCCCGATTCCCACACCATCAGCAAGCTTTTGGAACGATCGGGAAATTACTGGAAGTGCGATCGACATTACCGTTTTCGACCCATCCGCGCCAGCATGAGTTCTCATTCAGTTTGGTTAGAAGCCAAATCAGGCTATCATTAGCGGAATACTTTTTAATTGTTCGTTAAAGCTGAAAGGCTGGTTTTATGACTTCACGAGTTTCGTTAAGGGATATCCCGAAGAAAAATATTTTCGGAAGGGTGATGTTTTGTACTTTTTGGCGAGTTGTTCGGCCGGGGGTATGCCAATGGCCTGGTTGACGAAGCCCGCAAGTCGGGCATGACACTCATCGGCATAACCGTAGGTCGACGCGACGAGAACAACGCCTTGCGTCCGCTGACCGGCGAAGAACTGGCTTTGGCCGAAACCAATCTCGGCGGGCGCATCATCAATGTCCCGCTGATGGCAGGATTCGATCTGGATGCGCCTGCAGGCGAAGCCACTCCCACCGATCTGCTTGGCAACATGACCCTGAAAAGCTGGCAGGAGGACAAACTCGACTGGCAACATATCGAAAAGTGTCGCGAAGCCGGCGTGAAACGCTTCAAGGATTCTGTCGCAAAGGTGATGGCCGAGCTGGACGGCATGATTGCGGACGGCAGCAATGTATTCTTCGCCCACACCATGGCAGGCGGCATCCCCAAGGTAAAGGTGTTTCTGGCCATCGCAAACCGCATCTATAAGGGCCAGGAGATCGCTTCATGTCTTCGCGAGCCTTGCTGGACAGTGACCTCGGCAAGCTGATCCTGATGAACTTCGACGAGGTTACCGCCAATACCTTCCAGCATTTGATCGAGGGTAGTTCCGCAATACGGACGCGGCTGGAAAAAACCGGCGGTCAGGTACGCTACACGGCGTATGGTTACCATGGCACCGAAATACTGATCGATGGCGGCTACCAGTGGCAGACCTACACCAACTACACCCAAGGCTACGCCAAGATGCTTCTCGAACGTATCGCAGAGGCTGCCTGGGCTAACGGCATCAGGGCAACGGTATATAACTGCCCGGAAATACGCACCAACTCTTCCGACATATTCGTCGGTGTGGAGCTTTCATTGTTTCCGCTACTCAATGCATTGAAGCGCGAAAATGGCGGAGAATGGGCCGAAGCGCAATGGCAGACTTGCCGAGAACTGCTGCAGGAAAGCTCTACGCTGGAGGGTCTGCTGCAAAAGATCGATGCCTACAATGCAAGCGATGTCATGACAGGCTTCCGCAATTTCGAGGCTTGGCCGATGGACAACAACAGGGAGTTGGCCGATCTGATGATAGGCACCTCGGACGGGATCACCCAGATGCACAAGGACCGCAAGGTTCTGGTGACCGATCTTCTGAGTGCTCTGGTGCTGGAAGGAACGGGACCATTAATGTTCTATGAAACTTCCGAACCTGCGGCCCCGGTCATCTGGCTGAATCACGACATCATCGCAAAGCAGCTTGTCGAGAATCACTGCAAGCAAGCAACATAGCAATCCCTGTTCACTGCCGCAATCGACAACGCCACATAAAATGTGGCGTTGTCATTTTCATACCCGGGAAAACGGGAAGTTCAGGGTTCCACGTCCGTCACTGTCTCGGGAAGATTCGTCTTGATTGTCGACTGCTGTCGGACATCAGCCATGTACGCCCGGAACATCTCTTCTCCGGTCATCTGGCGCAATTGCTGCACGTAACGGCTGCGCTTCAATTCATCGGGCTTCTCCCCGTCCTTGACAGCCGCAATACGCACCAGCAGATAACCGCCCTGCGCTGCTTCCGCCCCGACAAACCCGGGAAGTTTGGCTGCGTTGGCCTGGAATATCTGCCGTACCAGATCAACATCCAGGTCGCCGTGTTGTGCGCGCGTAATTTCCTGCGCTTTGCTCCAGTCTAATGCAGTTTGTTCTCCGTGTTGCAATTGCTCCAGAACGGCCTTGCCCTGCTTGCCGGCAAGCTCGATTGCCTGCTGACGCAACAGCTCCTGATGGATCGTATCCCGCACTTCAGCGAAGGCGCGCACAGTAGCTGGTTTATATTCAAGTATCCTCGCTGCAACCAGCGTATCCGGAGACACCTCGATAGCCGCTGTATTACGCTCATGCTTCAGCACATCTTCGCTGAAAATCGCCTGCAACATCTTCTCTGTCCAAGGCTCCTCGCCTGCCATACCGCTCGCCAGCCAGCCGCTTTGCATGATATCTGCACCGACAAGCTCCGCAGCAGGTTTCAATGTGTCGCTTTGCTCATAAACGGTATTGCTGAAGGCTTCCGCCAATTCTGCGAACTTGTCGCCCCCTTTTTGCTGGCGCAATTTATTCACGATACTTTCACGCACCTCGTCAAATGGCAACGCACGCGATGGGCGCACTGCAATCAACTTGACAATGTGATAACCGAAGTCCGATCTGACCAGACCGCTGATCTCGCCTTGCTTAAGCGCAAAGACAGCCTCGTCAAATTGCTTGACCATCATACCGCGTCCGAAAAACCCAAGGTCACCACCGTTGCCCGCCGAGCCAGGATCCTGAGAATGTTGCTTGGCCAGATCGGCAAACTTGTCCGGAGCCTGCCTGACTTGTTGCAGCAGTTTCTCGGCATTGGCTTTGCTACGTCCTGTTCAGCTTGGGCGGCGGCAAGCGGTACGGCAATCAGGATATGTGCAGCCTGACGCTGCTCAGCGCTGCCAAAATCGCTTTGATGTTCAGCGTAGTATTTGCGCGCATCTTCGGCGCTGACATCAACTTTCGCCATCAAATCAGGCATTGAGAACTTCACATACTCGACCCTGGCCTGCTCTTGCAGTTGAAACTTTTTCGGATTCGACTCGTAATATTTCTTCAGTGCAGCCTCATCCACCTTTGCCTGCGCCATAAAAGGCTGCAAGGATATGTATGCCACACTGATCAGGCGTCGTTGTTCGTTCAACCGTGCGAGATTATCCGCCACGGCATTTGAAGCAAAACCATTTTGCAAGTAGGCGCCGCGCACCTGCTGAGCGAGCAGATCATCACGCAAGCGAGCCTCGAACATCAGGGGGCGACATAGACTGCTCGGCCAGAGCGGATTCATAGCGCTTATTGTCGAAGCTTCCGTTCTCCTGAAATGCTTCTATACTGCCAATCACCTGCGCCACCTGGTCATCGGTCACCGTCAAGCCGGCAGCCTTGGCACGCTCAACCAGCAAACGTTGCGCGACCAGATTATCCAGAACGGCTGTCTTTATTTCCGGATTGTCGAGCATCTTCGCGTCGAAATTCGGCCCCAACATCTGGCGCAAATTGTTTTGCTGCTGCCGCAACGCAGTTTCAAATTCCTGCAGGGTGATTTTCGAACCGTTCACATTGGCAGCTTCTACGACTGCATTGCTGGATTTGTTGTATGAATCCACGCCCCAGAATGCAAACGGGAGGATGATTACCGCCAGAACTATCTGCACCAGCCGCTTTTTCTCATGGACAAAATCGAACATAACGATGACACCTGAAATTATTCAAGAAACAACAGATAAAAAAGGCGAACTTTCGTTCGCCTTTGTTTGGCGGAGCGCAAGGACACTCCACCTACCAAGCAAAACTGTTTGAAAACCAGAGCTGATTTTGTTTACTTTGCTCAAAGTCTCACAAAATTTGCGCACCGCCAAGCTGCAACACGCGCATTATATATTACCGGGGAAAGATTAGTAGAAAAGCCGGTTGATATCTTCGAGATCCTTGCGGCTCAACGCTCCGACCGCCTGCTTGAGTTTCAGACGGTTCGCGAGATAGTCGTAACGCACCTGGAAATAATCCCGCTTCGCGGCATAGTACAAACGATAGGCATCCACTACCGCAACTATCGTGTAAATCCCGTAATGAAATCCCTTGACCTTGCTCTGCAGCACGCTTTCCTGTGCGATCACCATTTTTCTCAAGGCCTCTATGCTCTTTGCGCCAGCCGTCACATTCAGGAAGGACGAGCGCGCCAGACGTTCGGTATGCCGGTATTCCTGATTGCGCTCCTGCTCACTCTTTTCTTTGCGCGCAACCGCTTCCCGCACCAGAGAGTTGGTTCTCCCTCCCTCAAACAGCGGGAAATTCAACTTGAACGAGATATCGTTTGTATTGACCTTGCTGCCCCCCCCATACAGGGAGCCTCCCGAATCCTGTGCTGTGGAAGTTCCCACCAGATTAAGTGTCGGCAAGTACCCCGCACGCTGGCCGTTTATTTCGATAGCCGCTATCTCCACTGCCATGGCGCGTGACTGCAACGCCAGATTCTGATCCAGTGCCGCAACCACCCACGATTCCACCTTTGCCGGCAACGGCGGCCGGGCATCAAAATTTGTCCGGAATCTGGGCAATGCCTCAGCTTCAAATCCGACGATCTCCTTGATCGCCAGTCGCGCATCGTCAAGCTTGTTCTGCGCGTCTATTTCCTTGGCTTCGGACAACGCCAGACGCCCCGCAGTATCGCTCACATCTACAAGCGTACCCATACCGTTCTTCAGGCGCGCCTGAGCCAATTCATGTTGCTTCGCAATCGTTTCGCGCTCGGCCTTGGACAAGGTCAGACTGTCGCGGGCTGCGGCCAACCCTAGGTACGCGCTGGACAAACGCACGATCAGATCCTGCTCGGCCGCCAGCAGGTTCACTTTAGCCTGTTCCTCCGACACTTTTGCCTGGCTGATCTTGGCAAAAGCCTGTGGCTTGATGATCGGCTGAGTGATAGTCAGCGTGTGGGTCACTGAAGAGTAGGACTGTTTTCCCAGGGCATAGACCGGATTGGAGGACTGCTTCACGTTCTGCTGCGCACTCGATCTTTGGTAATCATAGGTTGCGGTTGGCAGGTAAGCGGCTATGGCCTGCGGGGATGCCTCCAGGTTGGCCTTGTATTCCGCCTTCGCTGCCAAGTACTTGGGATCGGCCTCCACAGCTCGATCGAATAACGCCAGCAACCCGTACTGCCTTGTGGACGAGCCCGCCAATCCCGACTCCTCTTGACCTGTCGTAGCCTTGTCCAGTGCAACCGGATTGAGCGCGAAGGGAGGAATGCTGCCGCTGAGTTCAAGCACTTCCTTTCTCAACCTAAGATCGAGATCGGAAGGCAAACCGGCCATGGCCGCTTCCTTCGCCTGTTTGTATGCCGCCACTTGCCGCCGCGTGCCTATGGTCACCCACAAGTTCTCGCCCCCCGTACCTCCCTCCGCACTTTGGGCAACCACTGAAACTTCCTCGGCCAGATCAAATACCACCCGCGCAACGTTCCTGCCCGCCTTGCTCAGGCGCGCCCGCGTCACCAGAGGTGTAAAGCTCACAAACTCTGCCACAGCCTGTTCCACCTGTTTGGGGTTCATGCCACGGATATCTATCACCACGGATTCCGGGTCATGTTTCACCGAGACTTCGGTGTCGAGCTTCTGTTTGCTGAGGAAAGCCAGGTCTACCAATCCTTCCTCTTCCTTGGCTTCGATCACCGCCACGCCGTCCGGTAACCCCGGTGCCGGCGCCTCCGAGTGTGGCGACATCACGATTTCCCATTGCGACATGTCATCGCCAGTCGCCACCACCGTCTCATCCAGCACATCCATGGGTTTAGCAAGATCAACCGTCAGATAAGTCGCCGTATCTCCATGCGGCCTCATCCTGATGCCTTTCACCAGTGGATGCGCGGGAGGATGCTCACGCAGTATTTTTCCAGTTGTTCCCGATCCGAACTCTTGAGGTCTATGACGAATCCCTTGCCGCTGGCATCGAATCTGGCGTCATGGAGCACTCCGGCCTTCACGTCCAGCATCAAACGCAGGACCTCGTCATCGCCACGGGTTTCCAGTCTGAATGTATCGAAATCACCCCCCCATGCCGGAAAGACCATGGCAAGAGCCAACACCAGAGTGCATCCTGTAAAACGGTTTACGACACGATTTTTTTTCATTGTCATCAATTACGCTGAATAATTTTCAGGAGCAACTTGCCTTCTTCCCCAGTGCTGGAATTCCGCAACGTTACCAGAACCTGTACCCCATCCCCGATTCCTGCAGGCATCACTCCGCGGACCGACTTCTTGTCTGCATCCAGCTTCAGCCAGGATGGCATCGGCGCGCCATCATCCATCCCCAAGTCCACCACCATCTGTTCTTGCCGGACAAAGGAAGCAAAAGAACTCTCGAAGGAACGCTCTGGCGTAACTTGAACCACCAGTGGCGTCAATGCCGACGAAGTCGCAGTCGTGGAACCGGGCAAGTCAATCACGACATCGTTTACAGACACACTGAGCGCCTCTCTCATTCCGGCAACCTGCCCGCCGACATCGCTCAAGGTAAGAGGCGAGGTGAAGGAAGCCAGCATTATCGAGGTTGATGAATTGCCGGAGGATGAGGAAGAAGCCACAGTCGGCGCTCCTCCAATCGGCCTGGCCATTTGCAGCGGTATGTACTGCTGCGCCGTAGTCAGGTAGCCATTCCCGCTCTCGCTGACGCTTGCAGGTGGATAGCCATCGTATGTGGTACCCAAACGCAGGAAGCTGTAAGTCAAACCACCAAGGCGATTCTCAAGAGCCGGATTGTCGTCGTAAATCAGCCAGCGCCCGGCGGAGCAGAAACAGCATTTGCTCCGGCGGTGTTCCAGAACTGGCGCGTGGCGGCCAGCACGACGGCATTGCCGGCAGACCTGCCAATCACGGGCGCATTCAGGAACAGGTCTCGACCATCGCGTATCCACACGGTACCGGCATCTACACCCGTAGTCACGCCTACCACAGCAATGGTCAGATCATTCGCATCGTAATAAGCGAAATTACCTGTAACGTTCGCCGCCAGATTTACCAGGTCATTGGTATTACTGGTCAGGCTGGCGTTCCCTGCTGCCAGCACTTCCGCGCTGGATGCGGTCAGGATTCCGGCCGTCTGGGAGATATCCAACCCGGCATCCAGAGTCAGAATATTGGCCGCCACATTCGCGGCCAGGCTGAGTGTCGAGCCGACCCCACGCGTTTGTAAAGTCACATTCGCCGCGCCCGGATTGATCGCTTGCGTCACCGCCAGTCCGCCATTAACGGTTCCGACAAAAATATCGCTGTTCGTCGTCACCAGACCTGCCTTGCTCAACGCCGCGTTATCCACCGCATCGTCAAGCGGGGCGAGTGCCGTCACCGCACCCACCGTCAGGTTGCCCGCAGTCTGACTCAGCCACTGCATGCCAGGCGATTGAGCCGCCAGCGTCAGAACGCCATTGGTCTCGATGAGGTTGCCGGCAGCACCGATCGCACCGCCGGATACCAGCAATGCATTCCCCGTCGTCGCGATCTCGTCCGTCACGCCGTTCAACGTGCTCGTCGTGATGTCGCCGCCCGCGATCACCTGTACCTGCCCCGTGCCGCTCCTCAGCGTCGCTCCGTTGATCGCAACCGCGTTCACGCCGCCCGTCCTCACGTCCACCGTGCCGCTACCGTCAGCACTGATGTCGCTCGTCACCGTCAGCGCGCCCGCCGCCGCATTCACATTGATCGCAGCGTTGCTGCCCAGAGTCGTCGCCAGACCCGCCTTGTTCGCCGCCGCGTTGTCCACCGCGTTGTCCGTCGGCGCCAGCGCCGTCACCGCACCTACCGTCAGGTTGCCCGCCGTCTGACGCAGCCATTGCGCACCCACGGATTCCGCCGCCAGCGTCGCCACACCATTGCTCTCGATGCGACTGCCGTCAGCTCCGATCATGCCGCCGGATACCAGCAATGCATTCCCCGTCGTCGCGATCTCGTCCGTCACGCCGTTCAACGTGCTCGTCGTGATGTCGCCGCCCGCGATCACCTGTACCTGCCCCGTGCCGCTCCTCAGCGTCGCTCCGTTGATCGCAACCGCGTTCACGCCGCCAGTCCTCACGTCCACCGTGCCGCTACCGTCAGCACTGATGTCGCTCGTCACCGTCAGCGCGCCCGCCGCCGCATTCACATTGATCGCAGCGTTGCTGCCCAGAGTCGTCGCCAGACCCGCCTTGTTCGCCGCCGCGTTGTCCACCGCGTTGTCCGTCGGCGCCAGCGCCGTCACCGCACCTACCGTCAGGTTGCCCGCCGTCTGACGCAGCCATTGCGCACCCACGGATTCCGCCGCCAGCGTCGCCACACCATTGCTCTCGATGCGACTGCCGTCAGCTCCGATCATGCCGCCGGATACCAGCAATGCATTCCCCGTCGTCGCGATCTCGTCCGTCACGCCGTTCAACGTGCTCGTCGTGATGTCGCCGCCCGCGATCACCTGTACCTGCCCCGTGCCGCTCCTCAGCGTCGCTCCGTTGATCGCAACCGCGTTCACGCCGCCAGTCCTCACGTCCACCGTGCCGCTACCGTCAGCACTGATGTCGCTCGTCACCGTCAGCGCGCCCGCCGCCGCATTCACATTGATCGCAGCGTTGCTGCCCAGAGTCGTCGCCAGACCCGCCTTGTTCGCCGCCGCGTTGTCCACCGCGTTGTCCGTCGGCGCCAGCGCCGTCACCGCGCCCACCGTCAGGTTGCCCACTGTCTGACGCAGCCATTGCGCACCCACGGATTCCGCCGCCAGCGTCGCCACACCATTGCTCTCGATGCGACTGCCGTCAGCTCCGATCATGCCGCCGGATACCAGCAATGCGTTCCCCGTCGTCGCGATCTCGTCCGTCACGCCGTTCAACGTGCTCGTCGTGATGTCGCCGCCCGCGATCACCTGTACCTGCCCCGTGCCGCTCCTCAGCGTCGCTCCGTTGATCGCAACCGCGTTCGCACCGCCAGTCCTCACGTCCACCGTTCCGCTACCGTCAGCACTGATGTCGCTCGTCACCGTCAGCGCGCCCGCCGCCGCATTCACATTGATCGCAGCGTTGCTGCCCAGAGTCGTCGCCAGACCCGCCTTGTTCGCCGCAGCCCCGCCAAATGTCACCCCTGTATTCAGCGCCGTCACCGCGCCTACCGTCAGGTTGCCCGCCGTCTGACGCAGCCATTGCGCTCCGGCAGATTCCGCTGCCAGATTGCCGACGACGCTCGTCTCGATACGACTGCCGTCAATGCCTATCGCGCCGCCCGCAATCAGCAAAGCGTCGCCGCCCGTCACGATCTCGTCCGTCGCGCCGTTCAACGTGCTCGTCGAGATGTTACGACCGGCCACCAACTGTACTGTGCCGGTGCCGGTTCCATTGCCGGACTGGATCGTGCCGCCATTTACCGCGATATCCCCCGCCGTCGCCCCACCTGCGCGGATATCAACATTGCCGCTATTCCCCGCCGATACGTTCTGGCTGATGGTAATACCTTCAGATATCAAACTATCCGCCAGGGTGGCCAACTGGATATTACCGTCTGCGGTTGTAACGCCGTTCGTGGGAATCACCGTATCCTGCCCGGTCACACTGCCCACTGTCAGTGCCTGGTCGTTGCGGAAGCTGAAATGCGCCGCTGCCCCGGTGCCCGCAAGCGAGCCGGTCACATTGGCCGCCAGCGTTCCGATCGAGTGTTTGCCACCTGTGGCAACCGTATTTTCAAGCGCCGTTGTGTTCTGGGCATTGACAAGCAAGCTTGCTGCCGTCAAGTTGACGTTCACAGTTTCAGTGACAGCCCCTTTCAACGCCTCAAGAGCCATGGTGGATGGGGTTATGCTTCCAGCGATGACATCCTGCGTCAATGCCAGGTCACCCGTTGTCGAGCCAACATCCTTTGAGGCGGACAGGCGAATCTGCCCATTGACAGTTTGCACCCCGGCAACCGGCGTTGCCGCAATGTCCGCCACCGTCCCGATGCTCAACGCATTCTTGTCGGAAAAGACGAACTGGCCTGCCCCGCTCACCCGTCCGGACAATGTCGCGACATCGTTGGTCGCCTCATCCAGTGTTGCCCCGGTAGCTGCCGTCAGATTGACGTCCTGCGTTGTGATGGGCGAAGCGGCGCTCTGAGTGATCGCGCCAGTGCTCGACTCCAGTTTGACCGTTTTCCCGTCCGCGATACCGCCCGCAGTAATCCCCGCCGTGGCAGTTCCTCCGGCATTGGGTGCAAGCGACCCCACTGCGAAATCATTGGCATCACGATAGCTCAGGTTGTAGCCCGCTACGTCAGTGGCGCTTGTGTTCGCAGCCAGAGCCACGATGTCATTCGTTGCCAGGGTGAGCGTCACATCACCCCGACTATGTAACAGTAGGCCCGCGGCAGTGATGGCATCGGTCTGGGTGATGGTTGCGCCGGTCGCAGCGGCGCCGCTGGTGTCAAGCAGGACATTACCCCGGCTTCCTACCCCCCCGATCGTCAGACCGCTTACGCCATTCACCAACCCGACGACCAGCGCCTTGCCATTCGCGAAATCCAAGCCCTGTGCATTACCGGTGATGTTCGCTGCAAGCGTGTTGACCGCGTTCTGGTTGTTCAACAGGGAGGTGTTCTTTGCTGTCAGCAGCAGGCTGTCCGCCGTCACGATGGCTGTGGGAACAGCAGCATTCTCGACAATTGCGCCGTTCACCGAACTCAGGTCGGCGGTAGTCACTCCGGCCCCCGTATTGATGTACTGATCCAGCGTCAAGTCCCCTGCGGCAACATTGGCTGCGGAGAGCGTGACATTGCCCACGTTGGTGGTGATGCCCGTTGTCGCACCGATGATCGAACCTGCATCACCGCTGCTGGTCAGCGCACCCACCGTCAGCGCATTCTTGTCCTTTACCGTAAGAGTCGTGCCCGCAGCCACCAGGTTGGCCGCCAAAGTACCGATGTCGTTGGTCGTATTGGACAGATTCACCGAACCGTTGGTCAGCGCCAATTGCAGGCCGCCGACTGTGACATCCTGGGTTTGCGTGAGGTCACCGATGGGCAACTGAATAGCAGCCGTGCCGCTGGCAGTGATACCGTTGTTATTGACGACCGCCCCCGTCGTCACCGTGCCGTCGATGTTCGCCGTAAGCGGCGTTACGGGAACCTGGCCGATCACCAGCGCCTGGCTGTTCTTGAATTCGAGCCCCTGGGTCAATCCGGTGATGTTACCCGCCAGCGTATTGACTACATTGCTGTTATTCAGCAATGAGGAATTGAGCGAGGTCACATAAAGCTTGTCTGCGGATACTATCGCCGCACCAACAGTTTCCTTGACGGCACCATTGGTCGCCCCAAGGCTGACTGCGGCGACGCCGCCCGCAGTAACAGACTGATTCAGAGTCAGGTCACCTGTACCGGTGATCAACGAGATGTCATTGCCGCCGGCGGTGGTGATGCCGGTGATCGAGGTGACCCCACCCAGGCTTTCATTCGATGTCGCTCCCACGCTCAAAGCCTGGCCATTGTTGAGCACCAGCCTGCCGGTGATATTTGCAGCGATGGTGTTAAGCAGATTGGTTCCCGTCAACACGTAATCCCCGCTGCCCAGCAATTGCAGGGCATCTGCCGCAATCGTTCCGGCAGCTGTCGCACCGGCGTTGGTATCAAGCGTCAGTGTACGCGCAGTCGGTGCGCCGCTTCCCTGCACGGTGAGCGGACCATTGATGGCGATCTTGCCGCCGAGTCCGCCCATCAGCAGGGTGGTGTTGTCACGAATGGTGGTTGCATCGGTGACGGTCATGATGCCCGTCGCGTCGGCTCGACCGATGGTAATGGAACCTGTGGCCCCGCTTGCCGGCGTACCATAGCCTGTGCCGCCGAAGCCCGGCCGGAAAATTGCGAAACTGGTGCCGTTGAACCAGTCATTACCCAGATACAGTTGGTCGACTGCAGGCAACGCGGCATTGATGAAAGCGACATTGCGACCAGCTGTCAGCGGCTGGATGCGCAACTCGCCACTACTCGCCGCATTCAGGTGATATGCGGAAGAATTCACGAACTCCATGGTGTCGGCGTTCAACGTCAGAATACCGGTGGCACTGCCGGCTGCGGCGGCACCGAGATACATGGTATTACCCCTGGAGTAGATGCCGAAGCTGTTCTCGCCCTGGGTAGCACTCGTCTTGCCGCCCGTGGTACCCGTCAGGGTGATGTTGCCAGTACTGGAAACGACACTGGTATCTGTATCCTCAAGCTTGATCCCGTGGTTTTCCGTGATGTAGACATAGTCGCCACCGCCGCCATTGCCCACGATATCAATGTTGCCCGAGCCAGTTTGAACCAGGGCGCGAGAAGACAAGATCACGCCGTCATAACGGGAACCGCCGGTGGGATTGGACCACCCGCCGCTATTGGCGTCTCCGGTTATGGAAATATTGCCCGTGGTAGTTTGCAGCGTGACACGGGATGCACCGCCTTCGCCGAGAATGACGGCATCCTTGTTGCCGGCCGTTGTTTCGCCCGTCACCAGGCCTGTTATTGTCAGGTTCCCCGCACCCGCATTGATGTCCGTCAGTGCACCGGTGAGTTTGACGCCTGCTCCGGCCGACGTGGTGGTGGGTGCCTTGGCTTGCAGGGTGATAGCGCCCCCGGAAGACAGCAGCTTGCTGTTGGTCAGGCGTATGCCATCGTATATCCCCTGGTCATCTGCACCATAGCCAACGGCATAATCCGTCAGGTTCGTGGTCGGACCACCCAGCTTGATGAAACCGCCATTGCTCTTGATCGTGCTGGTATCAAGGATCACCGCACCACCCGTAGCCGCAGCCAGGTTACCCTTGAACGGGTTGAGCGTGACATCCAGCGTGCCACTGCCGGTCGCCTTGGTGCCATCGATGCTATGGTTGGTTATCTTGATCGAACGATCGGAGTTGATGGTCAGGGTGCGCGACACTGCATCATCCAGAACGCCGATGTCGAATGTATCCTGCTTGTAGTTGGCATATCCCGTCACACCGGACAGGGTGCCTCCGGTCACATTGATGACGGTGTCTGGCGCAACCAGCACCAACTTCGGGGTACCCAGCGTGGAAGTCGCGACCAGCACGTCACCGGAAGTGGACTGGATGTCGATCTCGCCCGCATTCAGGGTGGTGCTGGTCGGTCCGATCAGCGTCAGCTTTCTGAGCGGCGCAGCAAGTGTGCCGATCGTATCCGTCGCCAGCGAACCCAGCGTGATGCTGCCAGCCGCGGTTCCCGAAGTATCTATCGTCAATCCTTGCGGCCATGGTGGTAAGGCGGTCGGTGTGCCCGAATCAATCGAACCCATGAAATCAACATTTCCGCCTGCTGCAGTATAAAAACCGCCGCTGGACGCGCCCTGTGTGCCGATAGTCACACCATAGGTCGGTGCGGCAAGCGTCACTCCCTGATGGAAAGTCACATTACCCGCCGCCACTGCGGTGAGCGGGGTCGTGGAAATGGGGGTGGCATGCGCCAATGTGGTGGCCTTGTAAAAGTTGAGGTTGCCACCATTGGAACTCACTGTCCCATTCAGCGTAACCATGCCGGGGCTTGGCGTGACGGGCGCAACCCCCCCCCCCCCCCCCCCCCCGCCCCCGCGGGGGGTGCTGGGGTCGCCCGCCGGCGCCGCCCCCCCCCCCCCCCCTCCCTCTCCAGGTAACCGAAGTCCCCGCATTCAGCGCCCAGTTCAATGGAGCCGGAGCTACGGAGCCGGAGAAAGGTAGAGGAAATTAGGAGTGGGCGTAACATTGGACGGCGCCCGCCGCGGCGGAAACCACCGTGTGCCGGGGGATCAGCAGCCACCCGCCCCTCCGTCGCCGCCGACATCCACAAGACCATCACCCGAGACGCCAGCTGAGGTCGCCTGCCCACCCTTGCCGGACGCCAGGCCCCTGGCAGCAATATTGCCGCTCGCCGCGAGCCTCACCCGACCACAGCACACCGGCCGCCGCCCCGCCGGCGGCATCGGCCGCGCGCGCGCCGCTGCCATCACCACCGCCGGCTCGGCGAGACAGGACCTTGCCCGCCGCCGCCACCCGTGAAACCTGCCCGCCGCCCGCCGCACCGCGGCATCGTTGCGCCGCAGCCGCGGCGCGCCCCGCAGGCCACCTGCCCCCATCCCGCCCGCATTCACACCGGCCGAACACCCGCCAGGACCGCCCGCGCCGCCGTCATCCAGATTCACCATGCGCGGGGGTGGCACGCACCGCTGGCCTGGTTAACCGCGCAGCCACCGGCCGCCTGTTCGCCGCAGCCATACCCCGCCCGCCACCGCCTACCAGCCCCGGACCACCCGGCTCCGCGGACCCCGGATATTGACACCCCGACCATCAGACCAGCTCACACTGGCCCGCGGCGCGCAGCCGCCCGTTGTGCCGGGCGCCTGTATTGTCAGCAGCCGCCACCAGCGACAAGCCCCCCCTTCCTCGCCGGTGAAAGCAATCGGATACTCCTTTGCCGCATCGACAAACTCGATAACCGCAAGCGGGATTGAATTGGTGGACGCGGAAAAACCGAAATCCCCTGTCGCTTCGATGCGCGACTTCAAGTGCCTTTCGCTGATTAATGGCACTGGCTTCTCATAGAATAATAAAGTCGTCATGCTTGGTGTTTTCCCTGAAAGTTCTTCAACTGCTCGCCGCACGGGTAAGCGCGGGCGATGCTACCAGAAATGCAACGTGCCATCCAATGAAACAAACCACATACAGGCGCTTCCGCACCCGTTCAACGCGCGCACCTCAGAATTCAACGGCGCAACGCAAGCCTGATGGGATTTCCAGCTTGGGATTGGGTAACAGCAAGCGCACGCGGAAGGTGCCGCTAGCCGGATCGATCACCCTGTCAACGCGACTCACCTTTGCCTTGTAGCTGGCCCCCAGTAGAGGCAATGAAACGGTATAGGCTTGTCCGGTTCGAACACGGCCAAAATAACTCTCCGGCAGAACGGTTTCCACATGCAGCGGATTGAGTTTCGCCAGTTTCATGATCTTTTCCTGCTTCACCAGATCGCCCCGGCTCTTGTACAAATCCACCACCACGCCCTGTATCGGGCTCAATATCCTGCGCAGGTTCAACTGCTCCCGCTTCTGCTTCAGGTCGAGTTCGACATGCGCAATTCCGTGCCCATCTCGTCGAGGTCGTTGGTAGACACCAGTTGCTGCTTCTGCAAATCCTCGTTGCGTGCATACCTGCGCGCGGCAAACTGTGTCTTTGCCGCCTGGTACTCGACCGCAGCGGCTTCGACCCCGGAGTTCAGCCTGGCCAAAAGCTGTCCCCGACTCACCACATCGCCGCGGCCCACCAACACCTCTTCCAGCGTGCCATCGACCTGCGTCCCCACATTCATCTCTTCGGATGGCTCCACCAGGCATGTCACGCTGACATCCTCCCCCGCCGCCTGCATCGACACCAAAGGTGAAAGGGCAAGAAACAAACCTGTTGATATAAATTTTCCCGTTCTGCTCATTCCATCTTTCCCGAAAAAGACAGCGACCTGCGCGTTCGGAAGTCCGAACTCAACAGGCTGCGTCTCACTCTCCTGTCGGTCCACTCCACCCTGCGCTGCGCCAAGCTGTAGTATAACAATCCCGATTGGGTAGCATACCGGCTATGCGGGTCGCGCTCAAGCCATGACCTCAACCAGCGATTCAGCCATGGCATGAAATTCCTCACCGTAATATCCTCCAGCGACAGGATGGACTGCCAACTTCCCGGGTCTCCCTGCCGGGCACAACGCCCGGCCAGTTGCCGGTCAACCCGTGCATTGTCGTGGCGCTCGGTCAGGATGACGTGTAACCCGCCTAACTTCACCACCTCCGGTTCAAGATGTATGTCCGTGCCGCGTCCGGCCATGTTGGTGGCGATAGTCACCCGCCCCGCCTCGCCCGCCTGCGCCACGATCTCGGCTTCCGATTCATCCTGTTTGGCATTGAGCACCTGATGCGGAATACCCACCTGCGTCAGCAAACCGGACAACAACTCCGAAGCCATCACCGAGCGCGTACCCACCAGTACCGGCTGGCCCGCAACATGCCGCTCCTGTATGGACTCGATCACGGCCTGCCAACGCTCATCTGCCGTGGCAAACAATCTGGGCGGCAGCGTCCTGCGCTGCAATGGACGATACGGCTCAACGCGCACCACGCCCAGCCAATATACTTCGCCCACCTCGCCCGACACCTCGCGGCAGGTTCCCGTCATGCCGGACAATCGCAGGTAGCGCCGGAAGAACAACTGGTAGCTGATGCGCGCCAGCGTATCCTTTTCCGGACTCAGAGGAACATCCTCCTTGATCTCGATCATCTGCTGCAAACCGCGCTCCCATGAGCGATCCGGCATCACCCGTCCCGTGTTCTCGTCCACGATCATGACCTTTTCATCGCGCACGATGTAGTGCACGTCGCGATCGAATCCATACAGCGCGAGCAGCGACCTAAGCACAACTTCCTCGCGCCGGAACTTTCCATGCCAGATTCCCGGCAGGGCGGCGCACAATTCCTCCAGCCTCCTGTTTCCTTGTTCGGTGAGTTCAGGGCTGCGCCCTCCCGCCCCAAGATTAAAATCCGCGTCCGGTTCCAGTTGCCGGGCCAACTCGACAGCCTGTCGGTAATAAGCCTCTATGCCCGCATCCTGTAAGGTTCTCGAGATGATAAGCGGCGTGCGCGCCTCGTCAATGAACACGCTATCCGCCTCATCGACGATGGCGTATTGCAGACCGCGCAACATGACAGAGGGCGCACCCTTTCCGACCAGCTTGTCGAACGCCATGGACAAAGGCTTGAGCCGATCCCCGAGTGCAATGCGGTCGCGCAGGTAATCGAACACCAGCGTCTTGTTGGTGCAGTAGACCACGTCGGCGCGATATTCGCGCTGCTTCTCCTGCGGCTCCATCTTTTCCAGAACCAGTCCCGTGGTCACGCCCAGCGCGTGGTACAGCGGCCCCAATTGTTCCACGTCACGGCGAGCCAGGTAATCGTTCACGGTAACGACATGCACTGCCAGTCCGGTCATGGCAGCGGTAATGGCTGGCAGGGTCGCGGTGAGCGTCTTCCCCTCTCCCGTATCCATCTCTGCCAAATAACCGGCCAGCAGAATGTACCCGCCCTTGATCTGGGTGGAGTAATGCTCCTTGCCCAATATCTCCCCTGCATGGATGCGTATCATGGCGAAGGCGCGCGCGACCAGTTCGTCCTCGAAGCCATCCCGCCGCAACGCCATGCGCAACTCGCCCAGTACATTTCTCCTCTCCCCGGGACTCAGCCGCCGGAACGCCTCCGTTATCTCATCCACTCGACACACGAAGCGGTCCAGACTGCGCGGAGTGATGCGCAGCTTGCTGCGCACCTTGGTGCGAAGTTTTTCCGCCATGCGATCCAGCCAAGGCAGTTCCTGCCAGTCATGGCGTTGCGGATATGGGTTGCCTACGGTGGACAAAGTGAACATATCTAAGTGGCGAAACGTTTGATGAACACCTGGCGCAGCGTACGATACCACTGCACCGCAAGCGGCTCAGGAGGGTGCACGAAACGCACGTACACCCGGCTGCCCAGCACCTTGGGCAGCGACTCTCCGGTCAGCTTGACCTCGAACTGGAACAGCGAAACCAATGACCTGGGGGCCTCGCCCTGTCTGGCGTTTGGATCAAGGCCGATATTGCCTCCGCCTTCCAATGACAATGCCATGCTGGGCAGGTCGTTGGATGCCGCAGGAACCTCACGCACGATCTTTGCGGGCAGCACATCCCAGATACTGTCCACCGAACGCAGTTCGACGCGACTTGTCCGGTTGCGCACCAAGTCGGCATCACCTTGCGGCACAACGGTTATCAAGGAATAGCGTTCGGGATTGAGCACGTAAGCCACTATATCGCCCCGTTCCATATAACGCCCCGTGAAATCTCCCGGCGCGGGCATGACAAACTTGCCGTCATGAGGGCTGGACATCGCCATCTCGCCACGCCGGCCCTCCAAGTCGGCCAGTTTCTTCCGGTAATGCTGAAGCTCGGCATTGATAATCTGCGCCTGCACCCTGTCATCCACATTGGCCCATGCCTGGCGCGCCTCCAGTTCGTGAATCCGCGCCTGCATCTGCACGTATTGCGCATCAAGCTCCGGCTCGACGCAGGTCAGTAATTTGTCCCCCGCATGCACCATCTCGCCAGACTGCACCAGTACGCTGCCACCAAAGCACGCGAGGGGAGCGCGCACCTGTGACTCATCCGGCATCCAGATAACACCCTCCACATTGGTCCAGGCCGGCCTCGGCACAAAAAACACGAACAGCAGAACCACCGCCGCCAGGCTGCCGCTGACCAGCATCGCCCGCTTCCGCCTGCCCTCCAGCAGCGCATCGGAAGAAAGGAAGCGTACTTGGTGCAGGATGGGCAGGACCAGCATGGAATAGGCCGCCCAACACGCCAGCATGAAGCCCACGAAGAAAAACTCACCGGCAACCATCAGGATAATCGCCACTGCAAGCAGGGTGCGGTAGATGAATGACAATATCGCATACACCACCAGCCAGCCGGACTCGCGTGGCGTGAGGTGCGGCGTACTCAATCCCTCGCGCACGCCGAATGCATAGCGGTTCACCAGATAACCTACATACTGGTTTGCTTTCTTGCCCAGGTTAGGAATCTCCAGCCAGTCAGCAAGAACGTAATAACCGTCATAGCGAATCAATGGGTTGGCGTTAAACACCAGCGTGGTCACGCCGGCCAGCAAGATGGTCTGATGCATGAATGCCTTAAACACACCTGGACTAGCCCCGCTCCACAGCCAGACCGCGATTGCCGCAATAAACAGCTCCGCCATCATGCCAGCCAACCCCACCACCATACGCCGGCGCTTGTCCGGCATGGCAACCGCCTGGCTCGCATCCATATAGGGAATGGGAACCAGCACTAGGAACATCACTCCCATCTCGTGGCAACTTCCGCCGAATGCCTTGATTGCCAGCCCGTGCCCCAATTCATGAATGGCCTTCAGCAGAGGGAACACCAGCCAGAGGATAAGCATGTTTTCCGGAGTAAAAACGCGCGAGGCCATATCCTCCGTCAACTCACCCCAGTGAAGCACGGCCATCGCCAGGCCGGAAACCACCACTGCCGTCCACAGCCACAGCAACCACTTGATGGCGACGGGACTTACCCGACCCGCCAGATATGTCAATAAACGGTCAGGATCAAACAGCGGCAACTTGAGGGCCAGGGGATTGGCAATGTACTGCTTGAGCTTCATGCTCTTGATTTTCAGACGCCGCTGGTCCAGTTCCTCGATATCGGGTTTCTGGTCCGTGACCAGTACGTTGGCGTGATGCAGTTGCGACAGCAGATTGAGGACTTCATCCTGGGTCGGCGCCTCGCTTCCCATGGTCATGCATACGTTCTGCCAAATCTCTTCCAGCGTGCGCATCCCATCCATCAGCATTGCCACGCGGTATGCCGCCGGATCGAAGCGAAGGAAACGACCGCTGGCCAGATCCTGCATCACGTACCAGCGCTCACCACGATAAGTATGACGTACGAAGCGGGCCTGGTTGCGCAGGCGCGGTTTCAACTTGGCAACCCGATACCATGAAGAAGAAAACAGCGGTGCAACCATGCTCTGTCCCTAGACCCCGAACCAGTTCCAGGCTTGCAGGCGCAGCCAGTCAGTCAGCGAATGCGTCCATATCCAGATCAGCCGCCGCTTGCCGATGTCTATCTTGCCAATACCCTCCATGCCGGGGCGCAACTGTTCGAGGTGCTTGTCCAGCGAGGCCTCAACTCGAAAACGATTCTTGCCTTCGCTGGCTTGGGCTACAGGAGTGACCAAGTTGACAGTGAAGGGCAGCGGCATGTCCGGAATCGCCGTCGTCACCAACTTGCCCTTCTGCCCCACCTCAACATAGGAAATGTCCGCCTCTTCCACTTCCAATACTATGCGGTACGAATCCAGCGGCGCAATCTCGAACAGCACCTGACCCTTCTTGACGGCACTACCCAGACGTTGCGACAAGTCGCCACTCACAATAAGGCCGCGGAAAGGCGCCACCACGCGAGATCGCTCCAGCATGGACTCGGACAAGGCGCGTTGTGCTGCCGCCTGCCGCGTCTGGGCGATACCGACCTGCATCTGCGCCAGATTATGCTGCGCCTGGGCATCGTAGGTCTGCTGCAGGTACTGGCTCTGCTGGCTCGACCACTTAGACGCTTCCAGCTTGAGCTCACGATCATCCAGGGTTGCCAGCACATCGCCCGCGTTCACCTCATATCCCGCGCGCAATGGGGCACTGGCGACAAAACCGTCGTATGGCGCCACGACGACACGGCGCACCCCGCCTTCCAGCAATGATTTCGCGGAAACGCGGAATTCCCCGGTCGCAAAGCCGAAGAACGCCACCAGCAGCAACAGTACTGACGCCGCCAGTTTGCGCCCCGCGTGTAGCGGTCCGAACAACCGCTTACCCTCTTCCCTGGCGGCATCTTTCAAGCGCTGATACAGCGAACGATCGTTGCGCCGCTTCTCCAGCAACACGCGCCCAAGGATCGGCGGCAAACCCTCCGCAATCTGCCGCGCCACGGGCTCCACTTGCGGCTCCGCCCACTCAAACAGGAAATAGCCGTACTGCTCATCGCTGACGAAGAACGGTACGGAAAGCACGCAACCGCTGCCGTAATTACGCACCAGTTGCTCATGCTCCCTGGTGCAAAGGTAGTTTTCTTCTTCCTTGTTCCCGCCTTTCTCACCGCTGATGAAAAAGCTCACGCCCTGATCCGCAGCCTCATCCATCACCGCTTCAAGCGCATGCACCATGTCCAGACGGTGTGAAAAATCCGCCGTATGGGAAATAGCCACAAGACGCATACCATGCGTCTCGCCGAAACCGATGGAAACACGGTCGCACTTCAGGCGCACCGCCGCATCGGTTACCACGCCATGGCAGGCGGCCTCAAAATCTTTTTCTTCCAGTGCGCTCAGGGTCAAGTCCAGCGATATCAGCAAACGCTCACGCAACTGCTCGCTAGAGGAATCCCCGCCGTGTGCCGAGCGTATCGCCAGCCAGCCAAAGCCCCACTGGATCCAGTCCGAAGCTCCCTTGGGCACCTCGGCGACGGCAAACGCCAGCGCCACCACGCCGTATAACTCATCGCCAATATGGATGGGCATTGCCATAGCGGCATGGCCTTCAGACGACTGCGTTACCGGCAGGCGAAGATCGAGCGAACGTTCGCACAGCCCCATTAGACCCGCGCCACAGGGCCGCCCCTTCAGGCCACAAGGCGACGGGACGAAAAGCATCCTCCTCGCGCAACACCAGCACGGCCTCGTGTACATTATCGAGCCCTTCTACCAGGGAATCCAGCCACGTCGGGAACAAGTTCTCACCATTGACTGACTGGGACAGAACAACCCATGGATTCCTGCTCGAAGTAAGATATGTATTCAAAATAAATTCCAAATCAAAATATCTGCAACCTTCACTCAGTTTTTCGTCTTGGCAGTTTCGTGTTTCATGCTACCAGTTTTTCGGTCGCCAGTTATTCTGACCGAATCAGCGCCTCTCTTCCCTGCATGGAGATCCTGGAATAAAGCACGCCGAAGCGGTTATTGACTAGATGAGAAAGTAATCTCATTTCAATCCCCAAAAGGATTGAGACGCCAAAATGGCACGCCTCGAGAATATGAAAAAAGAAAAGCCGTTGATTTCTCAACGGCTTAACTAATATTGGCGGAGTGGACGGGACTCGAACCCGCGACCCCGGCGTGACAGGCCGGTATTCTAACCAACTGAACTACCACTCCAATAACTATTTCGTCTGGTGGGTGCTGACGGGGTCGAACCGCCGACATTCGCCTTGTAAGGGCGACGCTCTACCAACTGAGCTAAGCACCCGACAAAGTCGGCTAGTTTACAGCATCCTTCAAACCTTTGCCAGCGGAAAACTTTGGAACCTTGGCAGCCTTGATCTTGATCGTCGCGCCAGTGCGAGGATTGCGGCCAGTGCGTGCGGCGCGCTTGCCAACCTTGAAAGTACCGAAACCAACCAAGCTAACTGTATCACCCTTCTTGAGAGCCTTCTTGATGGACTCGACAGTTGCATCCAATGCGCGACCTGCAGCTGCCTTAGAGATATCAGCGGATTTTGCAATTGCGTCAATCAAATCAGATTTATTCACGTATGTCCCCTTTGCTATTGGTTATCGAAAACAGGGAAAGCCCTGCAACGGCTTTATATCAAGGCTTCTCGGCTTTGGTCAAGATATTACTGGAAAATATTTCGGCTTGCGTTGCATCATGCGAACTGATAGCAATTTCAACTCAATGTTTCGTTGCAACAACCGGCTCAGATTGACCCGCATCCGCCGCCAATTCGATGACCGAAGCCTTTCCGTCGGACTCGCCTGAAGGCTCAGGCTTACGTTCCAGCGCCATTTCAAACACCTGATCTATCCACTTCACTGGGTGAATGTCCAGTTTATTCTTGATATTGTCCGGAATCTCCGCCAGATCCTTGGTATTTTCTTCGGGTATCAATACCTTCTTGATTCCACCACGCTGTGCCGCCAGAAGTTTTTTCTTTCAACCCGCCGATTGGCAATACTTCTCCGCGCAATGTAATTTCGCCTGTCATTGCCACATCTGCACGCACAGGAATACCGGTCAATGCCGAGACCATCGCCGTGCACATACCGATCCCCGCGCTCGGCCCATCCTTGGGAATCGCGCCCTCGGGCAAATGGATGTGAAGATCGGTCTTGTGATAGAACTCCTCGTCTATTCCCAGCCGCTTGGCGCGACTGCGTACTACACTGAGAGCGGCCTGGATGGACTCCTGCATCACCTCGCCAAGCTTGCCGGTCGTGGTGGTCTTGCCCTTGCCTGGCAGCACCGCCGTTTCGATGGTCAACAACTCACCGCCAACTTCCGTCCACGCCAGTCCGGTCACCTGCCCGATCTGGTTGTTCTTTTCTGCAATACCATAAGAATAGCGCCTCACCCCGAGATATTTGTCAAGATTACGCGCATTGATGACGACCTTCTTGTCACGCTCCTTCAACGAAAGTGCCTTTACCACCTTGCGGCAAACCTTGGAAATCTCGCGCTCCAGCCCCGTACGCCCGCCTCACGCACGTAATAACGCACAATGTCTCGCAATGCGCTTTCGGAGATGTGAATCTCTTCCGGCTTCAGACCGTTATTCTTGATGGCCTTGGGCACCAGATAGCGCGTAGCAATATTGATCTTCTCGTCTTCCATATAACTGGAAACATGGATGATCTCCATGCGATCCAGCAACGGTTCAGGAATGTTCAGGGTATTCGCCGTCGCCACGAACATCACATCCGAAAGATCGTATTCCACCTCGACATAATGATCGACGAACGTGCTGTTCTGTTCCGGATCGAGCACCTCCAGTAAGGCAGACGAAGGGTCGCCGCGCATATCCATACCGATCTTGTCCACTTCATCGAGCAGGAACAGCGGATTCTTGACACCAATCTTGCTCATGTTCTGCAAGATCTTGCCCGGCATGGAGCCAATGTAAGTGCGACGATGGCCACGAATTTCGGACTCGTCGCGCACCCCCAGCGACATGCGCACGAACTTCCGGTTGGTGGCACGCGCGATGGATCGCCCCAGCGAAGTCTTGCCCACACCAGGCGGGCCCACCAGACACAGGATCGGTGCCTTCCAGCTTGTCGACGCGCTGTTGTACAGCCAGATATTCGAGGATACGTTCCTTGACCTTATCCAGGCCGTAATGATCCTCTTCCAACACCACCTCGGCCTGTTTCAGATCGGCACTGATCTTGGTTCTTTTCTTCCACGGCAAACCTACCAAGACATCGATATAGTTACGCACCACCGTTGCTTCGGCCGACATCGGCGACATCATGCGCAGCTTCTTCAATTCGGCTTCTGCCTTGGCACGTGCCTCTTTCGGCATATGGGCGGCCTTGATCTTCTTTTCGACTTCATCAAGGTCGGCACCCTCTTCGCCCTCTCCCAACTCTTTCTGGATCGCTTTCACCTGCTCGTTCAGATAGTACTCGCGCTGGCTTTTTTCCATCTGGCGTTTGACCCGGCCACGGATGCGCTTTTCCACCTGAAGGATATCGATCTCCGCCTCCAGCAAGCCAAGCAAATGTTCCAAGCGTTTACGGACGCCAAAATCTCCAGCACTTCCTGCTTCTGCTCCAGCTTGAGCGGCAGATGCGCTGCAATCGTATCGGCCAGACGCCCGCCATCATCGATGCCAGCCAGCGAAGTCAGGATTTCCGGGGGATTTTCTTGTTGAGTTTACATACTGGTCGAACTGAGCAATGAGCGCGCGGCGCATCGCCTCGGACTCACTGTCCGATCCATCCTCGACAGGCACGACCTGCACCCTCGGAATTGAAATGGCTTTCGGCATCGAACACGCGCAATACGTTGACACGCTGCGTACCCTCCACCAGCACCTTGACCGTACCGTCGGGCAATTTGAGCATTGCAGGATATTGGCCATGCTGCCGATAGTGTACAGATCGTCCGTGCCCGGCTCATCCTTGGCGGCCGATTTTTGCGCCACCAGAACGATACCCTTGCTGGCTTCCATGGCGGTCTCCAGCGCCTTGATGGATTTGGCACGACCGACAAACAACGGGATGACCATGGCGGAAACACCACCACGTCTCGCAATGGCAATAGCGGGTGCAAATCGGCAGTCGTGATGCCTGAGAATCCTGTTCAATCATGGCAATAACCTTAATTCGTTAACTGGGAGGCCAGATGGGGACGGCCTGATGGAATTCAAGCATCCGCATCACAACAAGACATTAAAGAACAAACCGCCTGATGTCGTACTCGGCCTGTTCAATCAGGCTGCTTTGGGAGTGTCGGCATAGATGACCATGGGCTTGATCTCTCACCAGAACCGGATTCGTCCAGCACCACCTTGCGACATCCTCCATCGAAGGCAGATCGAACATCACATCCAGCAGCGACTGTTCCAGTATCGAGCGCAACCCGCGCGCGCCGGTCTTGCGCGCCAATGCCCTTACTGGCGATCGCCAGCAGAACGCCTTCGCGGAATTCCAGCTCCACCCCTTCCATCGAAAACAGTTTCTGATACGCTTAGTCAGCGCATTCTTCGGTTCGGTCAGAATCTTCACCAAAGCGGGCTCATCCAGTTCCTCCAGCGTCGCCACCACCGGCAGACGCCCCACGAACTCCGGGATCAAGCCAAACTTGATCAGATCTTCCGTTCCACATCGCGCAACGTCTCACCGGTCTTGCGATCGTCCTTGCTGCTGATAGTCGCGCCGAAACCGATGCTCGCCTTTACCGAGCGGTTGCGAATGACCTTTTCCAGACCATCGAACGCCCCCGCCGCAGATAAACAGGATGTTGGTCGTATCCACTTGCAGGAATTCCGTATTCGGATGCTTGCGCCGCCTTGCGGCGGGATTGATGCCTTGGTACCTTCGATCAACTTGAGTAGCGCCTGTTGCACACCCTCCCCGGACATCGCGGGTGATCGAAGGGTTATCCGACTTGCGCGAAATCTTGTCGATCTCATCCACGTACACAATGCCGCGCTGCGCTTTCAACATCGCAATCGCAAGCCTGCAACAGTTTCTGGATGATGTTCTCGACATCCTCGCCCACATAGCCCGCTTCGGTCAGCGTGGTCGCATCCGCCATCACGAACGGCACATCGAGCAAACGCGCCAGTGTCTGCGCCAGCAAGGTCTTGCCGGAACCGGTCGGACCGATCAGCAGGATATTGCTTTGGCCAGCTCCACACCATCCTTGTCATCACTCTTGAGACGCTTGTAATGGTTGTACACCGCAACGGACAGGATGCGCTTGGCTCTTTCCCGACCGATCACATACTCGTCCAGCGTCGAGCAAATCTCTTTCGGCGCGGGCAGATCCGTTCTTGGCACCCTTGACATCCTCACCCTGATTTTCTTCGCGCATGATGTCGTTGCACAGCGATGCACTCGTCGAAAACGAACACCGAAGGCCCCGCAATCAACTTGCGCACCTCATGCTGGCTCTTTCCGCAAATGAGCAATAAAGCAACTTGCACCGGATTTCTTATGCCAGTCATAGTTCAACCTTTCGTCGTGTTATCGGCACAAAA